>JAFUCG010000136.1 GCA_017459795.1 Erysipelotrichaceae bacterium
ATTAATTTCCTTAACTGCCAGATTCTTGCTGAAGAAAGCACTGTCAACGCCAACTTCACCGAATTCATTTTCCAGCAGCATTACCTTTTCAAATTTCTTTTCACTTAATAATTTCTGAATGAAAGTTGTCTTGCCGGCTCCCAAGAAGCCTGAAACAATATATACATTAATCATAATAAAATCACTCCCGTCTAATATTATATTAATTTTTGTATACATCTTAAAGTAAATTAACTCATTTACTTCCAAGATAATATTAACACTTGTGTCAAGAAGCCAATTCGTAAACAAGTATCTGTTTTAACTGCGTTTATTCTGGCTGTGGTCTTATTTGCGACATTTTTGTGAATTATCACATTATTTTATGATATTATTTATCTAAGGATTATTTAATTTGCAGGAGAAGAATACATGCCAACAACATATGCCCACTGGCGCTTTGGGGAACACGTTATAAAAACTCTTCCGGAAGACTTACAGATAATTATAAACAAGTACAGAAGTTTATTTGACTACGGCGTCCATGGCCCGGATATTTTCTTTTATTACAATTGCATCAAAAAGGATAATTACTATTCCTACGGTTCTCACTTACATGGCTACAGCATGCATAAATTCGCTGACATCTTCAAGAAAGCCTACTTTAAAAGTGAAAACAAGGAAGCAAGTCTTTCATATATATTAGGTTTTCTGGCCCACTTCACTCTTGATTCAGCTGCCCACAGCTACATTCAGTGCAAGGCCAAGCGTGAAGGCCCTTCTCATAACAAGATCGAATCGCAATATGACCGTCACCTTATGATCCTGGATGGCCATGACCCGGTGAAGTTCAAGGTTACCAACACTTTGAAGCCTACTAAGTTCAATGCCCACATCATTGCTCAGTTCTTCGACAGATTTGACGATGAAACAATGCTAAAGATCATCAAGGCTCAGCCTTTCTATCTTAACTTGCTGAAAGACACTAACGATGCAAAAAGATGGTTTTTAACAACTGCCATGAGAACAATACATGTCAACAGCTTCATTGATCTGATGACCACAAAGGTCAACGAGCCAAGCTGCATTGCATCAAACGAAAGAATTGACAAATACTTTGCCATCGCGGAAAAAGGATATCGCAAACTGGCTGACAGTCTGATGAATTACATTAACAATGACACACCATTAGATCCTTATTTTGACAATCACTTTGAAGAACGTGATGACTACATGTCAATACCGTTACTTGATCCGATATCAGAAAAAGACTACGTAGTAGACTTTGAAATATAATAAAAAGGAGAATTAATAATGTTTAAAAATCTTACAAAAACTGAGAGAGCCTGGGTTCTTTATGACGTAGGAAACAGCGCTTTCACAATGCTGGCATGTTCTCTCATTCCAATTTTTTTCAAGGAACTTGCCATTGGTAATGGCCCTGGCCAGATCGACGGCGACACCGCAACAGCTTACTATTCAATTGCCATATCAGTTGTCACTGTTGTAGTTGCCTTAATCGGACCTGTCTTTGGTGCTTTGGCTGACCATAAGGACAGAAAGAAGGTATTCTTCACTACTTCTGTTGCCTTAGGTGTAATCGGCTGTATCATTAACGGTTTCGCAACCAACTGGGTTTTATTCATCGTCATCTTCGTATTAACCAAGATCACTTACAGTGCTTCATTAACCTTCTATGACTCAATGTTAAATGACGTCACTACGGAAGAAAGAATGGATGAAGTAAGCTCATACGGTTATGCCTGGGGTTACATCGGCTCATGTATTCCATTCTTAGTTGCCATGGTTGCCTACATCTTATCAGGCGGCTTAAGTGAATCATTAATGTGGTTCCCACCTATCGTTGGAAGAATCATTGGTTATGGCTTAACAGGTGTCTGGTGGTTATTAGTTACCATTCCTCTTATCAAGGAATACAAGCAGCTTAATTACGTTGAACATGAAAAAGGTGAAATCGGAAAAGTATTTGAAAAGATTTTTAACACTTTAAAAAAGATATTTACCAACAACAAGAAAGTACTGTTCTTCTTAATCGCATTCTTCCTGTACATTGACGGTGTAGGAACGATCATTGATAACTGTATCAACATCGGTACTGACTTAGGCCTGCCTACAGTTGGTCAGGTAGTATTCTTACTGGCAACCCAGGTAGTTGCCTTCGGTGGTTCACTGGTATTTGCCAAGTTATCAAAGAAATACAATACTGTAACATTATTACTGATCTGTATCGTTGGTTACTTCTGTGTATGTCTGTATGCCTTAACATTGAAGTCATTATTAGACTTCGGTATCCTGGCATTCGGTGTAGGCTGTTTCCAGGGATCAATTCAGTCATTATCAAGAAGCTACTTCTCAAAGATTATCCCTGCTGAAAATTCAGGCGAATACTTCGGTATTTACGATATCTTCTCTAAGGGTGCTTCATTCTTAGGTTCAGCTGTCATTGCCTGGGTTAAGCTTGCCGGTGGTACTATCAACATCGCTGTTGCCCTGCTTTCAATCTTCTTTGCCTTAGGCTTCGTATTCCTGAAAGTCGCAGATAAACAGCCATTAATAAAATAACAAAAAAGGCCAGATCAAACGATCTGGCTTTTACTATGTCTTAAACTTTCTTACTTTACAAAGAAACCCAAGGCATATGCACCAGGTCCGGCATATGAACCAACTGTCGTACCGACAATTAATTCTTCAATGTCATTACCAAAATAAGCATTACCGTATTTCTCCATGAATTCATCCATCTGTTTACTGTCAGTACCGGTATAACCACAGACAAATGGCATGTTTAAGTCGATGTCACAATTTGAAATGTACTCATCAACGGCTGCGGCAGCTTTCTTACTACCTCTGACAAGCTTTATTACATCTACCTTGCCATCAGTGATCGTAATGATTGGCTTTATGCCCAAGGCATTACCGATGGCGGATACTGAACCTGAGATTCTTCCACCCTTTTTCAGATTGAATATGGCGGACCTGGAAGTCCACCTGATCGGAGTAAAAGTCCATTAAATCGGAATTAAAGTCCACTAGGCTTCGTGCTGTACCCAGTGGACTTTTCAATTACACTTTTCTTCTGAGAGAATCTCCTTTTAATTCAATAGTGTAGGAATTGTTGGTGATCCTGTCAAGAATCGCATCAGCGATATGGCTGGCACCTAATTTCGAGTGCCATTCTTCCGGAGATAACTGGCTGCACAGGACAGTCGATTTTCCCCGACCCCTGTATTCGAATATCTCCATCAGGTCTTTCTGCTCATTTGGCGTGGTATCTGTAAGAAGGAAATCGTCGATAACCAGTAAGGAAACATTCCCATATTGCTTGTAAAGTCTTCCGACATTGCCTTCGATCCTGGCAGTTGACAGATTGCTTAGTAATTCAATCATTCGGAAATACTTAACTCTGTAGGTGTCTTCACACGCATTTACAGCCAGCGCATTAGCCAAAAATGTCTTACCGCATCCGGTAGCTCCCAATATCAGAACGTTTCTCCCATCAATGATATATTCGTTTGTTTTGAGTTGATCAATAAGAGCCTGATTGATGTTTCTTTCAGCTCTGTAATCAATCGCTTCAAGACGGGCTTGGGAATCTGTAAGGCCTGCCTGACGGAGTCTTCTTTCGATTGTATGATTCTTTCTGGATACCTGTTCCTGATCAATCAGCTGCTCTATGATCTCAAGTGTGCTGTATTTACTGAATTCATCAGTAGAATACAGTTGACTGATATGATCAGCCATACCAGGCATCTTTAGTTCTCGGAACTTATTGACGATTTCATCTATACTAGCCATTATTCTTTCCTCCGTAGTACTTTGATCCTCTTAAATAAGGGGACGGTGTGCTGTTGTCAGAAACTTTTACGACAGGATTATTCTGTTGGTATTCCAGATCATGGTTGTTCTTCAGTATCCCGTTGATATCTCTGAATCTGACTCTGCTGAGGTTTTCCAGCGCGATCTTACAGGCTTTTTCCAGTCTTTCTGGCGAATACTTGTCGGCCAGTAGTAAAATAGACTTAGCTCCATTATAAGCTTGCTGCTCATAGGAGTATTGGGTAAACAGATTGGTGATAACTGTGGTGGTGTCAATACCGATCTTGTTTGCCCATTTTATGAATCTGTCCTTTTCCCATGGCTGTCTGGCATTACTTCCCTTAGGCATGTGCTCCGGATTTGTGGAATAGGCGCCATTGTGAGTTCTCAGTATGTTGTGAACACACAGCTTGGCTCCCTGATGATAGACAGTTAATGTGTTTCTGGTGATTCGAAGATCTACTTCCTGCCCGATATACTCGTACGGAACTGAGTAATACTTCTTGTCATAACTGATGTGCGCATTCTTCTGTACTTTCGCTTTCTTCCATGAGGCAAACTCATATGGATACAACGGTAACGGTTTCATGTAATCCTGTTCTTCTGACAGGAATACTTCAGATCTGCTTCCCGGTTTCTTCTGGAATGGTTTCTCGTTTACTCTTTTTACTTCCTTCAGACAGGCTCTGTTATACTCCTCCAAGGAGAAATACTTATTATTCCTGAGCCTGGCGATAATCTGAGTTGTATACTTACCTACCAGATTTTCCGCTAAAGGTTTGTCTTTTGGGTGTCTGACTCTGCCAGGAAGAATAGCGATGCCGTAGTAGTCACCCAGCTCCTGGTAACGTTTGTTCAGTTCTGCCTCCTCATCTTTCGGATGCTTGATCACTCCCGTCTTCAGGTTATCTGGGATTAAGAATCTTGTTAATCCATCAAAGTACTCGAACATGTGAATGTGGCAGTTGATCCACGCTTCTGTTTTCATATCGGCAGTAACTTCCGCATATCCATAGCCGCTATAGGACAGAACCCCTACAAACAGATATCCTTCCACTTTCTCACCGGTATCCGGATCGGTCCAATATGGCCTGGTACCGGCCCAATCGACTTCAATTGATTCACCCGGTTTGTGTTTTATGATGTCTGTAAACTCATTTTCTGTGATGTGGTCATGGAAGTATTTCGCAAACTGCGTTTTCTGGTATGGTACTTTACCGTTCTTCTTACACTGCTGAACATACTCTTCCCAAAGTAACATAATCGTTACACCAGGCTTTTTAAGTTCCCTGGCATAATAATCATAATCTGGCATCTCATATAACTGGTGCGGTTGTTTCTGATCACCGAATTGTACTTCAAGCACTTTTTCGATTTCCTTATCTGTTAAACTACTTAGCTGCTCGGATGTTACCTGGTGCTGTTGGGCAGATCTGGTGATCTGTCTGATTACATCTCTGGAAGTGTGTGTCAGTTTGGATATCTGTCTTTGGCTGACACCCTGTTCATGGAGAGTAATGATTTTAATGTAATTAGGCATTTTTCTTTTACCTCCTTTGTTTGCCTACAACACGGAAAACTGCACGTTATCTCCCGTGCAGTTATATTCTAATATATCAGTTATTGTGATGTAACTTTCAAGGGGGGTGCGGGACACCCATGGTTTCCAGCACTCTTCCTTTGTTTCAGGCTCGCACCATTAGTGGACTTCTATTCCGATCGAGTGGACTTTTCTAAGCGATCAAGTGGACTTGCCTTTTCCGTTTTAGTGGACTTCAGGCTGCGCCATTTTCACTATTGAAGATTATACACTGACATGGTAAAATGGCAGTGTAAAAAGACGATTTAGTGTCAGTGTAAAAAGGAGGCATTTATGAATATAGGAAAAGAAAATGAAAACATCGAATTCAAGAGAAGCGTATCCGAAACAAAGGAAGGTATTGCCTCGATTAGCTCTATGCTGAACAAACATGGTAAGGGATCATTATATTTTGGTGTTAAAGACAACGGTGATGTTATTGGTCAGGAGATTGGTAAGGATACTTTGAACAAATTGTCAAACGAAATCGCCAGTAACATTAGGCCATCATTTTATTATGAGGTAAATAAGAGAGAAACTTCAGATGGGAAAAGCTTCATTGAAGTGCAGTTTTACGGAGATAAGACACCATATAGCGCATATGGGAGATTTTATCTGAGGTTTCATGATGAAGACAGGCAGATGGATAACGATACATTAAGAAACTACTATTTATCTCAAAGAAAAGATTATTCAATTTGGGAGAAGAGTAGTTCAAATATAACAATTGATAAAGTTGATGAAGATTTTCTGAAAATATATATTGAGGAAGCTAATGAACGAAAAAGACTAACATGGAAATACACCGATAAAGAAACTGCTTTAGGCAAACTTGGGCTTCTGGCAGAAAAGGATATATTAAATAACGCCGGTTGTTGTCTGTTCTCGTCAGAAAAGCCTGTTCAGTTAAAATTAGCTGAATTTGGAACAGAGACAAGATCATTGATTGTGGATTTAGATATTTTTAACGGAAATATTTTTGAGTGCATAGATGCTGCAATTAATTATTATGCATCTCATATCAACTGGAAACCTGTATTTACCGGAAATGCACAAAGGGAGGATAAACCGGAAATACCGATGACAGCAATTAGAGAAATAATTGTAAATGCGTTTGGCCATGGTGATTATAATTCAAATACAGATTTTGAATTGGATATTTATAAAGACAGAGTATGTATTTACTCCCCTGGGCAGTTTCCAAGCTTATATACACCAGAGCAATTTGTCAGTGAAGGCTTGGAACCCATACCGATGAATGTTCTCATCAATAATGTTTTATACAAGAATGGGACTATTGAGCAATTTTCAACTGGGTTTGAGAGAACGTTTGAGGCATGTAGAGAATCCGATATTGCATATTCTTATCAACAAACTGATACTGGGTTCAGGTTTACATTTTTCAGACCTAAAGCTCAGGTAAATAAACTTAACAGCACTGAAGAAAGGGTGTTTGCCGTAATTAATGATAACAATAAAGTTACTGCTAAAGAAATGGCGGAATTATTAGATGTTTCAGAGAGAACTATTAACAGAGCACTAAAAAAACTTACAGAATTGAGATATATATATAGAGAAGGCTCTGATAAAAAGGGCTCCTGGAAAGTGAATCTTTAAGAAAAAAGACATATTATTGACCTGATAATTGTGAAGAGATATAAGATATGAAACTAGCAGCAGTTGGAAGTAATTGTATTGATTATTACGCAAACATTGATGGTGGTAAAAGTTACCCCGGTGGTGGTCCAGTTAATATGGCAGTCTATACTGTCAGAAATGGTGGATCTGCTTCTTATATTGGTCCGATTGGTGATGATGATTATGGAAAGATCATGTATGATGCAGTAAAGAGTAAAGGTGTCGATGTATCACACATGCATATCAAAAAAGGTACTACTGCTGTAACACAGGTAGAACTTATTGATGGTGAAAGAGTCTTTGGCGATTATAATGAAGGGGTACTGAGTGACTATGCTCTTTCTGATGAAGATATCGAATTTATAAGTAAACACGATATGGTGATCTGTGATTTATGGGGTAAGGTTGAAGGTCAATACAAAGATCTAAAAGAAAAAGGAATTGTCACTGCTTTTGATTGCGCAACTAGACCAGAAGATCAAGAAGCACAAACAGCTATGCCTTATAGTGATTATTTATTTTTCTCAAGTGATGAAGGTGATAATGAAGCCTTACGTAATCAAATGAAAAAGTATCAGGCTATGGGTCCTAAACTTGTGATAGCGATGCTTGGGATGGATGGAAGTCTTTGTTTTGATGGTAAGGATTTCTATAAATATGGAATTGTGAAATGTGATAAGGTAGTCGATACGATGGGGGCTGGCGATTCATATATCGCAGGTTTCTTAGCAGGAATTGTTGATGGACTAAGCATTGAAGAATGTATGCACCAAGGTGCTGCTACGGCTACTGAAACACTTAAATATTTTGGAGCTTGGTAAGATGGGTGTTTTTAAGGGAACTATCTATTCATCTTCATTAAAGATGAAGAGAAACCTAAACTTATTCAATTATGTGGAACAGAAGATTCCTTATATGAAAATAATCAGACATTTAGAAAATATTAAGAAGATATAAATTATGAACATATCTATAGAGAAGGACCTGGTGATCACGCATGGCCATATTGGGATAAAGCAATTCAATATGTCTTCATGTATTTTAGAGATCTAGACCTTGATAATACAGAAATTTATTAGGAGGGAAAACTTATGTATAACGCCAATATGTGGAAAGAAAAAGAAGGACCATATCTAAGAAACTTTGATGAAGTATTTACAAGAAACAGTATCAATGGTGCCTTGGCACTAAGACCTCAGATTGAAAAGATTATTGATGAAATCTGGAAGGATGGCTTTGATAGTATTTTCTTTATGGGTATCGGTGGTACCTGGGCTAGTGCTTTACAGGTTGAAGTATATATGCGTGGCAAATCTACACTTCCTGTATATGTAGATAATGCGGCAGAGTTTCTTACAACCGGCAACAAGAAATTCACAAAGAATTCTGTGCTGATTTATTCATCTGTTTCTGGTAATACTAAAGAAATGATTGAGCTTGTGGATAGAGTAAAGGGCATTGTCGCAAGAGTGTTTGAGTTTATTGATACACCTGATTCTGTTTTGACAAAAGAAGACAAACAAGACTATTTGATTATCTATAAGATGAATGAACAGTTGAAGTTCTATATGGTCGCAAATTATCTGATGTATAAGAATGGCGAATTCCCTAATTATGATAAGTACAATAAAGAAATGGAAACTTATCTGGCAGAGGCTTTGATCAAAGTTGAAAAAGAAGCTGATGCTTGGGCATATGAACATGCGAAAAATAGAGTAGAATTTTTTAGAGCACATCCAGATTATCCTCATTACTTTATTGGTGCGGGTAATCAATATGGCGCAACCTATTCTTATGGTATGTGTTATTGGGAAGAACAGATGTGGATCAGAACAAAATCTATTTCAGCTCCTGAATTTTTCCATGGCATGCAGGAGATAATTGTTGCGGATTCACCAGTAACCTTGTTTATTGGTGAGGATGAACAAAGACCTCTGTCGGAAAGAGTTGCGCGTTTCTTACCTCAGGTTTGTAGTAACTATGTAATTATTGATACAAAGGAATTTGAATTAAAAGGTATCTCTGAAGAAAATCGTGCTTCGATTTCTCATCATGTCATGAGAGCAGTCAATGCCAGAGTTGATGCCTATATGGAATTATTCCTAAGACATCCATTAAGTATCAGAAGATATTATCGTCAATTTGATTATTAAGATGAGGAGAAATAATATGTGGACAGAAGAAATGTTTAAGGTTAAAAAACCGATAATAGCTATGTCCACCTAGATCCATTACCAGGAGACCCAATGTGGAAATATGGCATGAATATGGATCAGGTTGTAGAAAACGCAAAAGCTGATCTTATTGCCTTACAGGAAGGTGGGGTTGATGGTATTATTTTCTCCGATGATTTTTCTTTTCCATATCAAAGAAATACGGATAAAGTTATTCCATTAGAAATCATGACTGATAAGTATAACCAATACTTCATTAATACAGAAGATTTTAAAAATATTGTTGCATCATCAAAAAAAACGGTATGGTTACTGTTGAAACAAACCATAGCTCACAGTATCTCCAATATCCGCAGCGATATGTAATCATTTACTGTAAATATGCACAAGACACATGGAAACAACCAATAATACGACGGGACCAATACAGGTCTCGTTTTTCTTTCCCAAAATATTACTTCGCATAATAATAGCTATGTAAGATTTTGGTAATGTTTTAACAACTATTTCAGTTAATCGTATTGACAATTATCAAATGTAAGATTCCTTGTTTCATTCAATTACATAAGTAAAGAAATGTTCTTTTCCTTCAGTGATAAACAAACTAAGGGTCAGACATGGTTATAAGGTTGTATATGCCTATGGGAATTAAGGTAATTCATTAATTCGTTAATATCCTCAAAATGTTATAATAAAAAAACATATGCAATTGTTTGAACCGAAAGGCTCCCAAAAAACCAGAATAACTGGAGGAGGTACATACTATGTCTGAAAGACGGTTCACTAAGTCAGAAGTAATCACAGCAAAAAACTGCCTTACGATCATGGCACATACGAGCGTGAGTTATTGGATGAATGCCATTATGAGCGACTCTTTCATGCCACAAGGAAAAGTTTGGTACAACTATGAACTACAATGTTGGGTTGACGAACCCAATCCGGATGCAAAGCCGATTTCCGCAGACCAGATTCTCAAGTTCTACAACACATTCACTGTAAATTGCATGGATGCCATTGACGAGTTGATTGCAGATGACCGAGTCGTGGCAGCAATTCTCTATGACAAGAAAAATGTCATTCCTGAAGAGGAATCATTGGGAGAAATTGAAATCAAGTTCGGAGGTTGGAACGATAATCCCGAAGATATTGTTGCAGAAGCAATGGAAGAGGCTGGAATCGAAGGTGCCATCCGAGCAGATTCTTCATATTGGAAGTCCTACATAGGTCTTTCTGACGGAGTCATCTTTTGCTTTAGCCAAGGATACAAAAGTACTATTAAGGAAGTATACAAACCGTAATCAGCAATGTGCGAGCAAGACCTCATTCCCCATAATCGGGGAGTGGGGTTTTTGCATATTTAATAGCTTTATCTAGGTATTCAAACTATATACTTGTTATGTAACATTTTGAAGTTTCAATTCGCACAAAACGTTGATTTTACGCGAATTAGGTGCCATAATCGCGTATTTTCAGGCTGAAAATCTGTGCTATTCCGGTTAAAACAACAAAAACGCCGTTTTAAGGCGTTCTGCTGACTTTTTATCTTCCAACGACAGTAAGTCAAAAACTTTTCAAATCGCTGTTACAGGCCAAATTTGAAGTCAATTTTTTCGAGTATGGCAGATTTTTCATCACTTTCCATAAATAACTTGCTTTTGGCATCAAATTCGTTCGATTGTAGATTCACCGAAGTATGATTCGCCATATTTTGGTCTATTTACCAATGAATTATCATTTACAAGCTGATTTCTTGAGGTCAGAAGCTGGATCCCTAATGATGGGATCTCATTTTTATACCGGTCAATCAGCTCACCGTACTCATCTACATACTTGATCAGATACTTTTCAGTGTTGACAATGGTTTTTCTGATGCCCGGATCATTGTTTCTTAACTGCTCATCAACATACATTATGGTATATGGGTCTCTGTGTATTGCGCTGAGACATGTTTTTTTGTCTTTTCTCAGTGACTTTGATGCTTTATGGACATGTGCAGCAACTTTGCCGTAAAAGTCATAAAAGGCGGCAATCACTGCCAGTTTGGCAGTTACGGTTTCCAGAAAGGCGATGGGACCGCTTCAATTTTGCCTCAACAGCAATGGCTTCAAGCCACCCAGTTCATCGCTGATCAGTTTGGTAATGATTATATTACCGGGAATTATTATGTAAAAAACAGGGAATGAAAGTGCTGAAACAGAGAATCAGCATGTTCTGGAAAGCTATAAGACTTGAATTAAGCGGTTTTAAAGTATATATTGAAAGTTGCTGTGATAATTAAATGATTCACAGACGACACAATCTGAAGGAGGAGTTAAAATGGCTGCTAAAAAAGCAACTGAAGAAACTGCTGAAAAGAAAACAGCGGAAAAGACAACCGCGGAAAAGAAAACTGCAGTGAAGAAAACTGCGGAAAAGAAGACAGCAGAAAAGAAAACTGCCGTGAAAAAAACGACTAAAACAACAAAAACTGTTACGGATAAAAAGACTGTTAAGAAGGAAGCTGTGGAAGCTGCGGCTGATGAGATCATCGCTGCTGCCAATCAGCAGGTGGTGACCCAGGAACCTGAATCACCGCGGCGAAGCATTGCCTTTATCGGATCGGAATGTTATCCGTTTGTAAAGACCGGCGGACTTGGAGACGTCATGTACGCTCTTCCCAAGGCGCTTACCAGAAGAAACTGTGATGTAAAGGTCATCCTTCCAAGATACAAATGCATCCCGCAGCAGTATCAGGATAAAATGGTTTACCGGGGAAGCTTCTATATGGATCTGACAAGTGACGGCAAACAGTACTATGTCGGCATCATGGAATATGTCTGGGATGGAGTTGTCTATGACTTCATCGATAACGAAGAATTCTTTGGCGGAGATAAGCCATATACCAATCTGATCGATGATATCCCGAAGTACTGCTATTTCAGCAAGGCAGCTCTGGCTGCGCTCAACTACATGAACTGGCAACCGAATATCATCCACTGCCATGACTGGCAGGCGGCTCTGGTACCGGTATATCTGCGGACGTTCTTCCAGAATACTTCCATCGGTAACGCAAAAACCATGATCACCATCCATAACCTGCGCTTCCAGGGTATTTACAATATCAAGACCATCAAGTATTGGACGAATCTGCCGGATTATGTTTTCAACAAGGATGCCTTGACTCAGAACTGGCTTGATGCCAATATGCTCAAGGGTGGATTAACCTATTCCAACATGATCACAACAGTCTCCAATACCTATGCCGGAGAGATCCAGACCTCCGAGTATGGTGAAGGACTGGAAGCTCATCTGCGCTATCACTCAGGAAAACTGCGCGGCATCGTCAACGGTATCGACTATGATATCTGGGATCCGTCAAAAGACAGCGACATCGTTGCAAACTACAGCATCGAGGATGCAATCGCCAAAAAGAGAGAAAATAAGATTGCCCTGCAGAAGGAACTCGGCCTGGAAGAAAACGGAGATAAGTTTGTCATCGGATTGATTTCCCGACTGACAAACCAGAAAGGTCTGGATCTGGTGAATACTTGTATTCCGCAGATCATGGATCCACATACACAGGTCGTCGTTCTGGGCACAGGGGATGCCGAATATGAAAATTCCTTCCGCTACTATGAGAATCATTACAAGGGACAGTTTGCGGGTTGTATCCAGTATGATGAAGCGAGAAGCCACCGCATCTATGCCGGATGTGATGTGCTGTTAGTACCTTCACGGTTTGAACCATGCGGCCTGACCCAGCTGATCGCCATGCATTACGGAACGGTTCCGATCGTCAGAGAGACCGGCGGTCTTAAGGACACCGTGGAACCTTACAACATGTATGCTGACTGGGGCAATGGATTCACGTTTGACAGATATGAGTCAGGGCTGTTATACGATGCTATCAACCGCGCCAAGACACTGTACTTTGAAAACCGCTATTACTGGGATGAAATGGTTCAGCGCGATATGGCCAAGAATGTTTCCTGGGATAACTCAGCGAAGCAGTACAAGGATCTGTATCTGGAACTGACAGCCTGGTAAGATTCAAAAAAGAATCATTTAATCACTAGTGAACCTCCCATAAGTCTTTAGCTTATGGGAGGTTCACGAAAGATTAAAGTATATTTGTATATGAAAAATGCGAATTTAGTCCTTGCTGCAGTCATTCTCCATGTTATGCAGGTGCTTAAGTAGTAGTGTGATACAGACACGTGTTTATTAGATGTTTGTCTTTATGTAAGTTGCTTCTTAATGAGGCAACTTTTTCTTTGTGCTGGAAGCTATGGATTCATTCCATGGTACAAATGTTGATATAATAGAAATGTAAAGAAAGAGGAATTATAATATGGCCGCAGAAGTATGGAAGGAAGAAGTCCAGTATATTCATGACACCCCTATAAGAATAGTGGTAGATGACCAGATCTCCATGTTAAGAGGAATATTAATGCCGCACTGGCATGAAGCTGTGGAAGTAGACTGCGTATTAAAAGGTAAGCTTTACTATACCATTGAGGGTATTACTTATAAGCTGGAACAGGGTGATATCGTTGTAGTAGGAAGTGGAATGATTCATTCAGGAAGATGTTCTGAAGGGAATACCATTGAAGACACTAAGGCTGAAGTAATGACAATTCAGGTTAATAAGGATGTCTTTCATTATTCTAATTACAATGATCCTGTCTTTGAAGTATTTCATCCAAAAGAGAATAATGCAGAATTATTACCGGTTCTGATGAGAATAAAAACAGTTTTCCAGCAACAACATCCCTATTATGAGGTACTTTTAAACAGCAGTATGCTCCAATTGTGCTATTTACTGTTAATGGAACAGTCTCAACATGGAAATAGTAATAAGCCCATTAATGCCGGAAACAGTGAAATAAAGGAAGCTCTGGAATACAAAGAAAACCATTGCTGCGAAAAGCTGTCACTGGAAGAAGTTGCCGGTATTCTGAAATACAATCCTTCATATTTCTCCAGACGGTTTCATCAGTATACCGGGTTTACTTTTGTCGAATATCTCAACAGATGCCGTACAGCTGTGGCCGCAAGCACATTATCAGAATCAGATAAAACCATTTCTGAAATTGCTCTGGACTGTGGCTTCCCGAATGTAAGCTCATTTATTACATTCTTCAAGAGGCAGTATAAGATGACACCGGAGTCATACCGAAAATCTAACAAAAAGTAAAAAAATCGTAATAATGAGTAAAAAGTTGAAAAGACAGAAATATTTATACCGTAATAGAATATAGATAGAAGAATATTGAACAATAATATAACGGTTTGTGAAAGGATTACCACTCCTGTGAGTGAAAATGCTTTCTATCCGGCTGTTCAGTGAAAAGCCTTTAGGTAAATAGTCAACCCATATGTGAGAGTTGACAAGAAAAAGATCTTTGAAAAAAGCGCATGACGAAAAGAACTTTTGAGAAATCAAAAGTCGAAAGAAATGAGTCTA
>JAFUCG010000137.1 GCA_017459795.1 Erysipelotrichaceae bacterium
AAACACACTCTACAATATCTATCTTTTATAGTGCACTTTGCTGGATTATAAGGAATTATAATTATGAAAAGAATATTAGTGATAACCGTTGCTTTACTTGTTATTTTGTCATTAGTCGGTTGTGGAGCTTCTACAAATGGCGGCAAGACTTCAAACAGCCATAAAATAGGTGAAAAAATAGAAGCAAATGATTTCAGTGTAACAGTTACAAAAGCAGAATTCACACCAGCCGTAGAAACTACATTGAGTGATCCGAATTTCTATTATCCTAATCCAAATGAAGAAAAGTCATTCAAAGGAGTAGATGGGAAAACATATCAGTCTACCGGATGGGCAAGCAGCGGCAAAGTATTTTTAGCTTTTGAGATTGAATTGATACCTAACGTTAAAAAAGACATTAGTCAAATGTTTAGCCAGATGGCAAAATTGACATACGATGGGCAGTATGAATTTGATACACATGCAGTATATTATAGTAAAGATGGTTTTAAGTGGGTATACATGGATGGTGACTCAGTAAACCATCAATCATTGTCTTTTGAACCACTGAACAATGACCCAGTCATCATTAGAGGTGTCTTTGAGGTTCCGGAAGAAGTTGGAACTAGCGATAAGTCATTGGAGATGGTTGTTAAGTACTTTGCCCCGAATGATATTGTAGTGATTAGGTAATCACCTCTTAAAATAGATTGCTATAATAATGAATATGATATATAATATTATCGTATTCAAATAACATATTCTCAATAGCAATCAGAAGTAATCTTTTAAGCAACCGTAACTGGTTGCTTTTTGCGTGATATGGGAATATGTTACAGATGTTTGGCTAGAAGGAGGTAATAATTAATATGGCAAAAACATTAAATACAGTGATTCTTGAAGGGTATTGTGCAAAAGATGCAGTGACAGTTATGGTTGGTGAAGCTAAAAAATGTGAGTTCACTCTCGGGGTCAACCACAGTAAGGACAAGGCATCGTTCATTACAGTAGATGCATGGAATGATCTTGCTGATATTGCTAGTAGGATTGCTTATAAAGGTAATCATTTAATAGTAAGAGGCGAACTATTCATCGATACCTGGAAAAACAATGACAAGTGGAATAGCAAGACTCACGTAAAACTTAGCGAGATCAGATTGCTGGAAACAAAGAAGAAAGATACATCCACAGCTAATAATGAAAATGGGGAAGTGGAAGTATCCTGGCTATCAGAAGAAGCTCCATTTTAACTTGCTTGTATATCATAAATATGATAAAATATTGATATAGAGGTGATGAAAGTGACAGAAATCATAAGACCATCTTCAGAACTGAGAAATAAGTACAGTGAGGTCGTAAAGGAATGCAGAGATAAAAATGCTGCTACCATACTCACAGTAAACGGGAAAGGCGATTCAGTAATCCTTGATTTGGAAAAATATCAGGAAATAATGGATGAACTTGAACTGATGAGAAATTTGGCAGATGCAGAAGAAGATGTCAGAGAAGGTAGAGTGGCACCACTTTCTGATTCATTTGACAGTATTCGTAAGAAAATTGAATCAATGGAGTTCTAATGGGTTATATATTAGTAAGAACTGATAAATTCGATGAGGAATTATTCGACATTATTTACTACATCGCTGCTTCTTCGCATAGTAAAGAAATTGCCTTGAATTATCTGTCAGAAATAGAACAAGCAACAGAGACATTGAAAACATTCCCGCTAGCAGGGATAGTTCCAAAAAACAGGATTTTAAGCAGGCTTGGTTTCAGAGCCTTGGTAGTAGCTAAGCACCACATGGTGTTTTACAAGATCAATGTTAATCAGGAAGTGGTTCTTTACCATATTGTCGATACCAGAAGAAACTATATAAAACTTGTAAGGTAAAACAGAAGGGCTTTAAGCCCTTTTTTAGTGTAAGATATTGTTATAAAAATGAATATGATATATAATATCTTTGTATAAATAACAGATTAATAATACAACAGGATATATAGAAGCCGTTGGAACAAAAGGATAGATGTGAAGTAAGACCACTGGATGGCGTTCAATCACCTCTTGAAAATCCAGCGGCTTTTTTCTTGTTGGAAAATGGTCTGCTGACAAGATGGAAACATTAGACACCATCAGGGGAGAGGTATTATTATGAACGCTAGAGAAATGTACAATCATGCCAAAGCGAGTGGCTGTATCTATGCAGACAGGATCATCAAAGAAAAAATCAGTGACTTAGGCAGTATCAAGCGATGGAGCATTTATGATGATGGGGGAGAGTCAAAATGCAAATTCTATAACAGAGTCGAGCATACCTTTATGGATGAGAACTTCAACATGCTGAGAAACAATCAGGGCAATTGGGAGGTATCTTATCCATTTTATTATGGGTATCAGCCCCAAAATACGATCATCATGCCGTCGCTTTTTCAGGAAAATGCAGGATCTGATCTGTTTACTGAACCGGAATTAACAAGGATTGAGGGTGTTGCCGAAAGATATTACATGAGATCAGTCTTAAGATATGGCAGTGGTGATGCCATTTATGATTCCATTGGTGTCTTAAAAGCATCAGACAATGATGATAGTCCTACCATTGGTTTTGAAATTGAGACACAGCTTGCTGATGGTTTCAGCAAACCAACAGAAGCATTGGCTGAAGAGTTGTTGGATATCAGATTAGGCCATTTGGAGAATGATGGTTCAATAATGGGAATTGAATTTGACTCTCATATTTTCACCTGGGAGAAACTGAAGAAGTGTAAGGGATTGTTTCAACAACAATTTCAAAAGTTCTCAGAGATCGGTCTTATTCCGACTTCTGGCGCTGGATTACACATTCATATTGGCAGAAATGCTTTCAGAGGCAGAGATTCCTTTGAAAAGTTCTTTTACTTGATCAATACGCAAGCATTGCGTAGTATCTGGGAGACATTAGCCAGAAGGACAGAATCCAGAGAGTATTCCCGATATACTGATTCAAGTTCGCTGATTGAGTTAAGAAGACTAATAATGCGGTGTAACGATGAGCATGGAGTCGCTGTTAACCAGCAACATGAGGCAACCTATGAGGTCAGGATCTTTCAGACAACTTTCAGTACTGATGTGCTTTACGGCACAATTGAGTTACTGCTGAATCTGGTTGATTACTGTAACATAAGTGATCAGACATCTTTTGAAATTAGAAGTGTCTTGGGCGGTGATTATGCTAATAAGCTTACATCGATATTGCCTGGTTTCAGGATGGCGTGTGAACTGGCAAATGCTGTAGATATGCAGATGTTTATGAGATTAACTCGTAATGTTGTTATCGAACATATGCAGGAATGCCTTGCTCATGGTGACATTGAAGGGGCAGGAGAATGGGTCAGACGTCTTGAAAGACAGAATGAAAGAGATGGTGCAAGATAATGTGCATCATAGCTATCAAACCAAAGGGCTTACCAATGATGTCTGATGAAATCATTAATGAGATGTTTATGCGCAATCACGATGGTGCGGGCATAATGCATCTTAAGGACAATGGTATGGTACACATTGAAAAGGGCTTCTTCACAGTAGAATCAGTGTTGAATTATCTGCACAAAAATGAGTTAGCCTTTATGAAAACAGATGTGGTACTTCACTTCAGAATCGGCACTTCAGGCAAATTGGATGCTTTAAACTGTCATCCGTATTCTGTATGGTCAGCCAATAAGACATCATGTGATGTGACCCTTGGAGTTGCTCATAACGGCATATTGGACAGTTATGGTTGGAAGGGAAATGATGAGATAAATGACACTCAGGTCTTCATCAAGGATCTGCGTAAGCTTCCTCATAATTTCCTGAAGAATACATTCATGGTCAGCCTGTTAAAGAAAGCCATAGGGCCTAACAAGTTCGCTTTTATGGATAAGGATGGAATTCATACCATAGGAAACTTTATAGAGGATAATGGATACTATTATTCCAATGAAAGTTATAAGCCTGTGAAGGTCTGGAATTATCCCCAGCATAAGACAGGACAGAGCGACTTATTTACTGACTTTTTACCTGTTAAGCCTGACGGTAAGAATAAGAACAATACCAGGAAGTATTATGAATCAATGCTTGATTATATCTGGGGCAATGCTGAAGTTGGCCCGCAAAGATTTACGTCTGGCCAGTATGAAGATGTGAAAATGTATATAGCAAACATATGCCGATACGATGCTGGCTGGGATGTGTATTTTGATAATACTTACAGTTATATATTGGATGATGACAGGTTAGAAGTGGACAGGGAATACTTGGCAGAATACAGAGATGACATGTTTCTGGATCATGAAGAGGGAGGACTTATCTGGCATTAAAAACAGAACTGGTAGTTATTAGCTACCAGTTTTTTACTTTTTGTTTTTTAAGGAATTAAGGATTAAATCTACATTTGAGACAGTTGCTGCTCCTGGGTAGCTATCTTCGAACTGTATAAGAAGGTTCTTTGAATTTTGTTCTTGAACTCTTGTTGTTTCATATAGTGCGTGGATATTATTAGTGTTATTAAATATAGCACCAATAAATGCTTTTATGTCATCACCTAAATCTTCCCAGTCTCCATATAACTGTTCATATGCGTTATGGATTTCTTCCAATTTTATAGGATCATTATTTTGGAGATGCTCATCTAATATACCAACGATATCCGAAAGATCATTTTTGTATTTTCTACCTGCGCGGAGTTTCATTGCAATCAGATATTCTCTGGTAATGGTTCTAACATCGAAAATGCTGTAGTATGTTTTGTAATGCTTAGAATACATGATTAACTTATTAGAAAAGGAAGAAGTATTCTTAAAATCAGAGTTGAACCATCCATTAGGGAGATCATATCTGTCTGTAACTCTATTAATAGCTTCTTTTAATGAGGAAGAAGCCTGTGCATAGGCATCGATGTCAGTAGTAGAGAGCCTGAAGGAGTAGTTCATAAGAATCGAACCGCCTCCTACTATAATGATTTCTGCATGAATTCCGTTTCGATTTAATTTTCTATACTCTTTTGCTACTTCTTTAAGGTATAGGTTAAGGTTGTCCTTTGTTAATTCAAATCTATTATCAATTGACATCTCGCACATCACTTTCTACGATGTTAAATCTCAGGAATTCCGGGATGGAATTATTAATTGCATCGGTATAGTAATCAGTGTTGTTAGTTGCTTCAGCTAAAGCTACCACACTGGCCGGGAAAACAGTATCTGTTAATTTGGCTTTTCTCAGAGTGTTATAATCCGTGCATAAAGGTATGTTGTTCTCTTTGCATAGATAATCAAGCATAGCTAGAAGATATAGTGCCTCAGGATACCATTCGTTACTATAATATTCATGTATTAAGTCAGACTCAAGTAATTCAATAATAAAAGGTATGTCACCCATAGAGTGTAGTCTTTGGCAAGTTTCACTTTTGAAGTTTTCAAAGGAAGGCCTTTTCATCATATAAGAGGATAACAAGTCTTCCATTGAGACATTAAGAGAAGATGAGATCTTATATATAACTTCACCACTGGCTTTAGACAAAGGCGTTTTATTGGTATATAAATCTCTTAATGTTGAATAAGGTATGGAAGTATCCTTCGACAACTTAT
>JAFUCG010000138.1 GCA_017459795.1 Erysipelotrichaceae bacterium
ATAAGTCTATGACAACAAGGAGGTTTTTGGTTGTTTGAACACCATCTAGTGTGGAGTTATTAGTCCACACCAGATGACAGCCTAGGTCCACATCCACAGCAGTTGGTGGTTATCTAAAAAATATGCTGATCACTTAACAGTGCATTCAGCATATTTTTCTTTTGTCTCAACATCTTTCCATTGGAAGGTTCTGTCTTCCAGGATCATGTAACTGTGTTTGGTGTTTTCCTTTGGAATTGAAACAGAGCCTGGATTAATGTATACGAAGTCTTCGTATTCTTCACATGCCGGTACATGGGTATGACCGCATAACAGAACTCCCTTTGTTAATGGTAAAGGATTCTTCTGATTATAGATGTGGCCATGAGTAGCATATATGGTAATGTCATTTACATATAACAGGGCATAGTCACACATAAGCGGGAATCCTAATACGACCTGATCTATCTCTGCTTCGCAATTTCCTCTTACACCAAGACAGTATTCTTTTATTTCACTTAACATGGTTACTACTTTCTTAGGGGCGTAATCCTTTGGCAGATCATTGCGTGGGCCATGGTATAGGACATCTCCTAGTAAGAGAAGCTTGTCAGGCTTTTCTTCCTTAAAGCGTTCCATAAGCTTTTCACAATAATAGGCACTGCCGTGAATATCGCTGGCTATCATTAGTTTCATATAATTATCCTCTCGTGTTATTACTAATTTCAGTTTATCTTATTATAAGTATTTTTAATAGTAAAAAAGTATATTATGGACAGTAAATAATTATTTAAAACAGGGTGAAATAGGCTATAATATAGGATGTAAAAACGCGTTTATGCGTCTTTCAAGAATCAGACAAATAAAAAAGAAAGCGGAGGAAGTCATGTACAAGATTACAAAAGTAGAACGTTTGTCAGAGAAGAACTGGCTGATGGAAGTTGAAGCTCCATTCGTTACACGTAGTTGTTTACCAGGCCAATTCTTAATTGTCAAATCAGGAGAATTAGGTGAAAGAATTCCTTTAACTATCTGTGACTATGACAGAGAAAAGGGAACAGTCACTATCGTATTCCAGACTGTTGGTGCAGCTACTACAAAGATGGCTGAACTGAAAGTTGGAGACAGCTTCACAGACGTTGTTGGCCCATTAGGTCAGCCTTCAGAATTCGTTCATGAAGATCTGGAAGAATTAAAGAAGAAGAGATATCTGTTCGTATGCGGCGGTGTTGGTATCGCTCCAGTATACCCACAGGTTAAGTGGTTAGCTCAGCATGGCGTTAAGGCAGATGTCATTATGGCTGCCAGAAGCAAGGATCTGATCTTCTACGAAGAACAGATGAGATCTGTTGCTGGTAACGTATACATTACAACTGATGACGGTTCATACGGCATGAAGGGTGTCGGTACAGACATGGTTAAGAAGCTTGTCGCTGATGGCAACAAGTATGATGTCTGTGTAGCTATCGGACCAATCATCATGATGAAGTTTACAGCCTTAACAACAAAGCAGTTAGGCATTCCTACAATCGTATCAATGAACCCAATCATGATTGATGGTACAGGTATGTGCGGTGCATGCAGATTAGTTGTTGATGGCAAGGTTAAATTTGCCTGCGTTGACGGACCTGAATTCGACGGTCACAAGGTTGACTTCGATCTGGCCATGAAGCGTTCTCAGCAGTATAAGGCTGAAGAGCTGAAAGCTATGGAAGCTTTAAATCATTAATGGAGGGAACTATGGATAACACATTTGATGTTTGGAAGAAAGTACCTGTAAGAGAACAGGACCCAAAAGTAAGAGCTACTAATTTTGAAGAAGTATGTTTAGGTTACAATGATGAAGAAGCAGCTTTAGAAGCTTCACGTTGCTTAAACTGTAAAGTACCATTCTGTCAGCAGGGCTGTCCGGTTTCAATTAATATTCCTGGCTTCATCAGCAAGATCAAGGAAGGAGACATCCCAGGTGCAGCAGCAGTTATCGCTGAATCAAGTGCATTACCTGCAGTATGCGGCCGTGTATGTCCACAGGAAACACAGTGCGAAGGCAAGTGTATCAGAGGTAAGAGAGGCGAAGCCGTTTCAATCGGTAAGCTGGAAAGATATGTCGCTGACTGGACCAGAGAACATGGTGTTGTTGCTGGTAAGGCTGGCGAACCTAACGGTAAGAAAGTTGCAGTTATCGGTTCTGGCCCTGCAGGCTTAACATGTGCCGGTGACTTAGCTAAGTTAGGTTATGATGTTACTATCTTCGAAGCATTCCATCAGCCTGGTGGAGTATTGGTATATGGTATTCCTGAATTCCGTTTACCAAAGGACAAGGTAGTTAAGTCAGAAATCGAAAACGTTAAGAAGTTAGGTGTTAAGATCGATACCAACGTTATCGTTGGCCGTTCAATCACTATTGATGAATTAATGGAACAGGGTTATGAAGCTGTATTCGTAGGTTCAGGCGCTGGTTTACCAAAGTTCATGAACATTCCTGGTGAAGTATCTAATGGCGTATTCTCAGCTAATGAATTCTTAACAAGAAATAACTTAATGAAGGCATTCATGCCTGAAGCAGATACACCTATCCATTGCGGTAAGAAGGTTGTAGTTGTTGGTGGCGGTAACGTTGCCATGGACGCAGCCAGAACAGCTTTAAGATTAGGTGCTGAAGTACACATCGTTTACAGAAGAGGCGAAGAAGAATTACCAGCTCGTAAGGAAGAAGTACATCACGCTAAGGAAGAAGGCGTAATCTTCGACTTATTACAGAACCCTGTTGAAATCTTAGCAGATGAAAACGACTGGGTTAAGGGCGTTGTAATCCGTAAAATGGAATTAGGTGAACCTGATGCATCTGGCAGAAGAAGACCTGTTGAAATCGAAGGTTCTGACTATGTATTAGACTGCGATACAGTAATCATGTCATTAGGTACATCTCCAAACCCATTAATCACTTCAACAACTAAAGGTTTGGAAACAAACAGCCACGGCTGTATCATTGCTAAGGAAGAAAACGGCGAAACAACCAAGATCGGTGTCTTCGCTGGTGGTGATGCCGTAACAGGTGCTGCTACAGTTATCTTAGCCATGGGCGCTGGCAAGGCTGCTGCTAAGGGTATTCACGAATATCTGCAGAACAAGTAGTCTTTTAAAGATTAAGGATACAGGTGCTGTGAAAACGGCACCTTTTCTTATGTGTGTACATTTAACAGGTGCAGTTGCAGTTTAAAAAAGTTATAATGGTGGAAACGACAGGAAGAGGATTTGAAATGAATTTAAGTGAATTGGAAATCGGGAAAAGTGCGATAGTTGAAGAAGTTGGCGGTAAGGGTGCCTTGCGCCAGCACTTTCTCGACATGGGTGTCATACCTGGAAGTGAGGTAACCTTAGTCAAGTTTGCCCCTTTAGGTGACCCTATGGAATTAATGATACACGGTTATGAACTGACCTTGAGATTGGCTGATGCTGAAAACATTCAGATAAGACCGGTTGAAAAACATGAACAGGAAGAAAGAAATGCAAGAAAACATGTTAAGGCCAGCCATCCGGGTTTAGGTGAAGGCGGTAAGTTCCATCCAAAGGGGTCAGGCAATCCATTGCCAGATGATACTGTTCTGACCTTTGCCTTGGTTGGTAACCAGAACAGTGGCAAGACAACACTGTTTAACCAGCTTACCGGATCCAACCAGCATGTTGGAAACTTCCCTGGTGTAACGGTCAGCCGTAAGGATGGAGTTATAAAAGGTCATCCTAATACAGTAATTACGGATTTACCGGGCATTTATTCAATGTCTCCATATACCAGTGAAGAACTTGTTTCCAGAGGTTTTGTACTGGATGAAAAGCCAAGAGGCATCATTAACATCGTTGATGCCACAAACATTGAAAGAAATCTGTATCTGACGATGCAGTTACTTGAAATGGGTAAGCCAATGGTCGTTGCCCTTAACATGATGGATGAAATAACTGCCAATGGAGGAACCATTGATGTAAATAAGATGGAAGAACTGCTTGGTGTACCTGTCGTTCCTATTTCAGCTGCTAAGAATGAAGGTGTTGAGGAACTGGTAGAACATGCACTGCATGTTGCCCATTATCAGGAAGTACCGTTAAGACAGGACTTCTGTGATGAGAATGATCATGGCGGTGCCGTACACAGATGCATACATGGCATTGTTCATTTAATTGATGATCACGCCAAGAAGGCTGGAATTCCTTTGAGATTTGCGGCCTGCAAGGTCATTGAAGGTGACCAGCTTGTCTTAGACATGTTAAAGCTGGAAGAAAATGAAAAGGAAATGCTGGAACACATCATTGTTCAGATGGAAAAGGAAAGAGGTCTGGACAGAAGTGCAGCCATGGCTGACATGCGTTTTAATTTCATTCAGAAGGTAAGTGAACAGACTGTCAGAAAGCCTGTAGAAACAATTGAAAGAAAAAGAAGTGAAAAGATCGACAGGATCTTGACGGGAAAATATACAGCCATACCAATGTTCATATTGATCATGGGCATCGTATTCTGGCTGACCTTTAATGTCATTGGGGCCTGGTTACAGGGTTTACTGGAACAGGGCATAGGTGCCTTGACGGTAGTCGTTGACAATGCCTTAACCGCTGCCAATGTTAATAAGGTCATTCATGATCTCATCATTCAGGGCATATTTGAAGGTGTAGGTAGCGTATTAAGCTTCTTGCCAATTATCGTAACCTTATTCTTCTTCTTATCATTATTGGAAGACAGTGGCTATATTGCCAGAGTTGCCTTCTTCATGGATAAGCTGTTAAGAAAGATAGGTTTAAGCGGCAGAAGCATTGTTCCGTTACTAATTGGTTTTGGCTGTTCCGTACCGGCAGTAATGTCTACCAGAACCTTGCCGTCTGAAAGAGACAGAAGAATGACGATTCTTCTGACACCATTTATGAGCTGTACGGCTAAGCTGCCTATTTACGGTTTCTTCGTCAATGCCTTCTTCCCGAAATACAGCGGTCTGATCATGATTGGATTATATGTATTGGGAATCATTGTCGGAATATTAGCCGCATTCCTGTATCGCGGTACCTTGTTTAAAGGTGAGGCAGCCCCATTTGTCATGGAATTGCCTAATTACAGATTACCTGGCTGGAAGAATGTATTACAGCTGTTATGGGAAAAGGCCAAGGACTTCTTACAGAGAGCCTTCACCATCATCCTGACTGCGACAATGGCAGTATGGTTCCTAAAGAGCTTTGACTTGCATCTGAACATGGTAGCTGATTCTTCTGAAAGTATTCTCGCTACCATCGCCGGGGGAGTTGCTCCAATCTTAAAGCCATTAGGGTTAGGCGACTGGAGAATCGTTACTTCACTAATCAGTGGCTTCTTAGCCAAGGAAAGTGTCGTTTCAATGATGGAAATGTTATTTGGTAATGACATTACCGTCGTATTGTCATCAGTAGCGGCTGCCTCAATGCTGGTATTCTCATTATTATATACTCCATGTGTTGCGGCCATTGCTTCTGTTAAAAGAGAATTAGGCAGTAAGTATGCCATTGGCATGGTCATCTGGCAATGTGCAGTTGCCTGGATCGTTGCCTTCTTAACCAGAATGGTAATGTTACTGTTTGGAGGTATGTAAGATGAATTTTGTTGATGTAATCATTATCGCCATCTTAGTTGCCATAGTCATTGTTACTGTCAGAAACCTGAGAAGAAACAAGGGATGCAGTTGCGGCTGCAGCGGCTGTTCTCAAGCCAATTGTGCCTACAGAAGAAACTAGGTACCTGTGTTATAATATGTTTGAGGTGTTTATATGGATGAAACAGTAATTACGGAAGAAAAAAGCGATCTGGAAATAGCCAAGGAAAACGGTGAGATCACTACCGGCATTTTGGAAGTGCTTGAAGATGGGTTTGGCTTTTTAAGAAGTGATAACTATCTGACTGGCGCTGAAGACGTATATGTTTCAGCCTCTCAGATCAGAAGATTTAACTTGCGTACCGGTGATTTCGTTACCGGTTATACCCGTAATCCAAAGGGCACGGAAAGATTCAAAGGCCTTGTTTATGTCAATAAGGTCAATGGCTATGATCCTGAGGAAGTAAAGAAGAGAGTAAGATTTGAAGATCTTACCCCAACATTTCCTAAAGAAAGAATAAAACTTGAAAATAATAACATTGCCTTAAGAATAATTGACTTACTGTCACCAATCGGCAAGGGTCAGAGAGGATTGATCGTCTCTCCTCCTAAGGCAGGTAAGACAACCTTATTAAAGCAGGCTGCCATTTCCATGATGGAAAACAATGAAGACCTGCATCTGATCATCTTACTGATTGATGAAAGACCTGAAGAAGTAACTGACATCAAGGAAGTTACTGAAGGCCATAACATAGAAGTCATTTACTCAACCTTTGATGAATTACCTGAAAAGCATGTCAAGGTTGCCGAGATGACAATTGAAAGAGCCAAGAGATTGGTTGAATCAGGTGAAAATGTCGTCGTATTGTTAGACAGTATCACCAGACTTGCCAGAGCCTATAATCTGTTATGCACACCAAGCGGCAGAACATTGTCAGGCGGTCTTGATCCGGCTTCACTGTACATGCCAAAGAGATTCTTTGGCGCAGCCCGTAATACCAAGGAAAGCGGTTCATTGACTATTCTGGCTACGGCCCTGGTTGATACAGGCAGTAAGATGGATGATGTCATCTTTGAAGAATTCAAGGGAACCGGCAACATGGAACTTGTACTTAACCGTGAATTACAGGAAAAGAGAATCTTCCCGGCAATTGACTTGGCTAAGTCAGGAACCAGAAAGGAAGAACTGTTATTATCAGAAAGAGAAATGGAAGCTGTCAGCCTGATCAGAAGATCATTAAATGACCTAAGAAAGGATCTGGCAGTTGAAAGATTATTGAACATGTTCAGCCGTTCTAAAAACAATGATGAATTCATCAGCATGATATTAAAAGGAGTAAAGGAAAATTAAGCCCATTGATGGGCTTTTTCTTTGGCTTGGAAAAGGGTTATGCCTTATAATTCTCTTATACGGGTAAAGAGAGACAACTATGAAAACACTATATTACAATGGAACGGTTTATACAGGAGAAGACTTTGTAGAGGCGTTCATCGTAGAAGATGACAGATTCATCTTCGCCGGCAGTAAAAAAGAAGCAGAAGAAAAGATCAATAGTGATGATGAAAAGGTTGATTTAAGAAGACAGTTTGTATGTGCCGGTTTTAATGATTCACACATGCATCTTGTTAACTTTGGCCAGACAATGCTTATGGCACGTTTAAGTGAACATACTGACAGCCTTACATCATTATTGGGGTACATTCTGGAGTTTAAATATAAGAACAATTTACATAAGAATGCCTGGTTAAGAGGCAGAGGCTGGAACCAGGATTACTTCAGTGACGTTAAGAGAATGCCTGACAGATATGACATAGATAAGGTAATTGATGACATCCCGGTCGTATTAACCAGAGCATGCGGCCACTGTTGCGTCGTTAACAGTAAGGCACTGGAACTGTGTGGCATTACTGAAGATACCGTTTCACCTGAGGGTGGGGCCATAGGCAAGACAAACGGTAAGTTAAATGGTCTGTTTTTTGACAATGCCATTGACTTAATAACCAGAAACATTCCATCCCCGGGCAAAGCCACGATAAAGAAAATGATTCTTTCCGCCTGTAAGAAACTTAACAGCTATGGCATTACCAGTTCCCAGTCTGATGATTACTGTGTTTTCAGAGAATTGCCTTATTCCATAATTGATGAATCATACCGTGAGCTGGAAAAGGAAGGAAAGCTTACGGTAAGAGTTAATGAACAGTGTAACTTTACAGAACTGAAGGATCTTAAGAAGTTCATTGCCGATGGCAACATGACCGGTAAGGGAACCAAAATGTTCAGAACAGGACCTTTAAAGATGCTGGGAGATGGTTCATTAGGTGGCAGGACTGCTTATTTAAGTAAGCCATACGCTGATGATGAATCAACAAGTGGCTTCCCATTATTCTCCAGCAGGGAAATGAATCAGATGATCGATTATGCCAATGAAAACGGCATGCAGGTAGCTGTTCATGCCATTGGGGATAAGTGTCTTGATCAGGTAATGAACGCCATAGATAAGGCCTTGAAAAAGAATCCGAGAGAAGATCACCGTCATGGTATCGTTCACTGTCAGATCTCACGTGCTGATCAGTTAAAGAGAATTGAGAACATGCATCTTCATGTTTATGCTCAATCCATATTCCTGGACTACGATAATCATATCGTTGAAGACAGAGTAGGCAAAAAGCTGGCTTCAACCAGTTACAGCTGGAAAACGTTATTGAATAACGGGGTAGTTGTTTCAAACGGTTCTGATGCACCGGTTGAATTGCCTGATGTATTAAAGGGAATTCAGTGTGCCGTTACCAGAAAGTCAATGGATGGCTTTGGACCATATCTTCCTGAAGAAGCCTTTACGGTAAGGGAAGCCATCGACAGTTTTACCATCAATGGGGCCATTGCCAGCTTTGAGGAAGATGTAAAGGGTAAGATCAAGGAAGGATATTATGCGGATTTTGTCATTTTGAATCATGATCCGTTTAATTGTGATGAAAATACCATTGCGTCAATAAAGGTTAAGAAGACCTTTGTTGGCGGCAAGTGTGTTTACGAGAGGTAATGTTATGAAGTGGGCTGCTATTTCAACATGGAAAATGTCATTTGACGGCTGTAAGAAGACTCTTGAGTTACTTGCCGAGGGCAGAAAATGTGATGAGTCATTAATTGAAGGTGTATGTATGGTTGAAGATGAACCTTCCTATACTTCGGTAGGTTACGGTGGCCTGCCTGATAAGGATGGCAGGGTCACTCTTGATGGTGGCTTCATGGATGGTGATACCCTGCGCTTTGGAGCAGTTGGCTGTATTGAAGGTTTCAGATCACCAATCAGAATAGCCCACAGTCTGATGAACTATGAGTTTAATAATCTGTTAGTTGGTGCAGGCGCTGAAAAATACGCCGAAGAAAAAGGCTTTGAAAAAAGAGATAATCTTACGGAAAAGTCCTATCAGAAATATCTGTCGGAGAAGGATAAGATAGAAACATTAACCAGTTATGACGGTCATGACACGGTCTGTTTCCTAGGCAAGGATGTTTCAGGAACAATATGTGCAGCCGTAAGTACAAGTGGACTCTACATGAAGGCTCATGGCCGTATCGGTGATTCACCGATCCCGGGTGCCGGTTACTATGCCGATTCCGAAATTGGCAGTGCAGCTTCAACCGGTGTTGGAGAAGATGTCATAAAGACAAATGCCACTTTCCGCTTAGTTAATAAGATGGCTCAGGGCTTAAGCGTACAAAAAGCCGCTGATGAAACTCTTAATGAAATAATGAAGAGATTAGCTGACTGCCGCAGCATTTCCCTTATCGCACTTGATAAGGATGGCAACTATGGTGTCGCTACCAACTGTGATTTCCCATTTGTCTATGGCAGTGATGAATGTGAAGTAAGTCTTTACATGGCAAGATTTGTTAATGGAAAGACCGTCATTAAAAAGGTTGACGACATTTCTGAAGTAACATTGGATTAAAGCAGGACTCCTGCTTTTTTCTTTTTTACTGTATAATCTATTAGTAAGTGGAGGACCATTATGTATAAAATCATTGCCTGCGACCTGGATGAGACATTATTAAATGATGATCATCAGATATCAGAAAAAGACATTGAATCAATCAGAAAGGCTACTGAACTGGGAGTTAAGTTTGTCATTGCGACCGGCAGACCTTTTAATTCAGCTTTTAATGATTTAAGAAGGCTGGGACTGTTTGATAAGGAAGATGAATATGTCATTTCCTTTAATGGCAGTGTCTTGACTGAGAATAAGGGTAACAGGGTAATCTACCGTCAGGAAATGCCGTTTGACAAGATCAATGAATTATACAAAAAGGGTGTCGAATACGATACCTGCATCCATGCCTATTCATTGGATAAGGTTTATGTGTACAACTATTTTGACTTTGAAAGAAAATACATCGAAGGCAGAATGAACATCGTTGAAACCTTTGAAAAGAACCTGGAAAAGTACAGGGATGATACCTTCATCAAGATACTGTTCTGTGATCTGGATGATCAGGTTTTACAGAACTATCTCAGAAACATGAGTGAATTAACCGGTGATGTGGAAGTCTCATTCTCTTCAAACCGTTATCTGGAATTTAACTGCCCGGGCATTGACAAGGGAGTTGGCTTAGTTAATCTGGCTAAGTATCTTAACGTAGACATTAAGGATACAATTGCCGTAGGTGACAACATCAATGACTTGCCAATGATCAAAGCTGCCGGTTTGGGCATCGGGGTAAGAAATGTCAACCCGGTAATGAAAGATGAATGTGACTATGTACTGGAGTCTTCCAATAATGAAAACCCGTTAACCGAGGTCATTGAAAAATTCATTTTCAATAAAAACTAATTATTTAAGTGGGTAACCACTTTTTTTTCTTTACAGGTATTACAGACATACTTATAATTAATAATGAACAGAGGTTCATTATTATGGCGCAGATATTAAAAGACGATGTAAAAAGCAGAATCATTGAGTCCGCAAAAGAGGAGTTTCAGACCAACAGTTACGAAAAGACTTCCATGCGTAACATTGCCTCCAAGAGCAACATTACCGTGGGGAATCTTTACCGTTATTTTAAAAGCAAGGAAGATCTGAGTTCTTTTATTGTCGGACCTGCTTTGGAAAAAATCAACAGGCTGGTAAGGGAACTGACCAATAATCAGGTCGACATCTACAATACTGAGAATATCAGTCTTACAACTGATCAGATCAGAGACATGCTGGATAAGCTTGGTGACGGTATTGTTGATATCTATCTGAAACACAGAATAGAGGTTAACATTCTGATGATGCGTGAAGAAGTGACCAGAAGCATGGTTAACTGGTTTGCGGAAGCTTTAGGTCAGATCATTTCTTCTAACTATTCAATAGATGAAAAGTCAGAAGAATTAAAACTCATGGCCGCTTCCTATGCAGAGTCTATTTTCCGAGGGCTGGCATACATGTTGCGTAATAATAAACTGGATACTGATACATTAAAGAGAGTTGTAAAGGTCTACATGGAATCCTATGTGGACATGCTTGATATGGACTTAGTTAATAAATTAAAGGGTGAGTAGTATGAGCTTCATAGAATTCAAGAATGTCAGTAAGGTATATCAGATGGGTGAAGTTGAAATAAGGGCATTGGATGATGTCAGTTTTTCAATTGATAAGGGTGAGTTCGTCATTGTCTTAGGGGCCAGCGGTGCTGGTAAGACAACCATATTGAACATACTGGGTGGCATGGATGTTGCCAGCGGCGGTTCCGTAATCGTTGATGGCAAGGACATTTCCAAGGCCAATGAAAGAGAACTGACCGATTACAGACGTTTTGACATTGGCTTTGTGTTCCAGTTCTATAACCTGGTTCAGAATCTTACAGCCAGAGAAAATGTTGAACTGGCCTTGCAGATCTGTAATGATCCTCTTGACTCAAGATTTGTCTTGAAAATGGTTGGCCTGGAAGACAGAATGGATAACTTCCCATCCCAGCTTTCCGGCGGCGAACAGCAGCGTGTTGCCATTGCCAGAGCAGTAGCCAAGAATCCTAAGCTTTTATTATGTGATGAACCTACCGGTGCCCTGGACTATAAGACCGGCAAACAGGTCTTGAAGGTCTTACAGGACATGTGCTTTAAGCAGAACATGACAGTAGTCATGATCACTCATAACGGTGCCTTAGCAGACATGGGGCAGAAGATAATCAGAGTTAAGAGCGGTAACATTGAATCTGTTACCATTAATGAAAATCCAAAAGACGTAGAGGAAATTGAATACTAATGTTTCACAGGGATACGCTTAGATTAATAAAGAATACATTTAACCGGTTTTTCTCGCTGGTCATGATCGTTTTGATTGGCGTGGCTTTCATGATGGGTTTGTTAAGCAGCCGGCCAATAATGGAACAGAGCGTTGACAGGTATTATGATGATAAAAAACTGCAGGACTTCCAGATCTATTCTTCCTATGGCTTTGATCAGAATGACATTAATGCCATAAGAAGTCAGGAATATGTAAAGGACTGCTTCGCTTCCAAGATGACTGACGTATTAAGCCGTAATGATGACGGTAATGTACAGGTCACCAGAGTAGAAGAGTTAAGCCGTAACATGAATGGTTTCCAGCTGGTTGAAGGCAGAATGCCAATGAAGAACAACGAACTGGTAATCGTCAGTAACACTATGAGTGAAGGCTCTTATAAGGTTGGCGGCAAGCTTGAACTTTATCTGGAAGATGAAGACATTCATGAATATCTGCGTAATGATGTTTATACCATTGTCGGAATCGTAAAAGCACCAGGCTACATGGCCAAGGCTCTTGGTACAAGTAATCTGAAGAACATGGAACTTGATCTGGTAGTATATGTTACTAACGATAACTTCCTGGCAGATTATTTTACAACAGTCTATTTTACTGTAAAAGACGCAAGTGACATGGAGAGCTTCTCTTCTGAATATAAGGAATACATAGAAACGATTGAGGAAGATGTAAAGAGCTTTGCCAACAGACAACAGGATAATCTAAAGGAAACCCTTTTGGCAGATTATAGGGAAGAAATCAGTAAGGGTGAAGAAGAACTTGCGGAAAAGAAGGCTGAAGGTCAGGCCCAGTTAGATGAGGCCAAGCAGGAACTTGATGATGCCAAAATACAGATCATCGCTTCTGAAACTCAGCTTGAAACCATGAGATCAGCCTTGTCTACGGCTGAAAGCAGGGTCAAGGCCTTACAGAGACAGTATGATAGTGATTCAGAAAGCGTTAACGCAAAGGTTAAGGTAATTGAAGAAAAGGATGGTAAAGGCCGCAGCTTTGAACAGATCTTTACGGAGGCCAGCACCGACTATGCCACTTATAATGCCTTGATCAGAATGAAGGCATCACAATCAGCCAGCCAGTATCAGGAAAGCATAACCAGAATTCAGAATGAAAATGCTGAATTACAGAACAGACTGAATAATGAATTATATCCGAGAAGAGATCAGTTAAATAACACAATTGCCAATGGCTCAGAAGCTGAAAGAGAAAGCGCAATTACCGAATTAGGGCAGGTCAATGCCCAGATAACGGAAGCAGAAACGCAGATCAGGGTAAATGAACTTCTGATTGAAAATCTGCAGAACATGGATGAGCAGTCTTCCGGGACCAACATTGATCAGATGATAGCTGATTTAGACAATAAGTATGGCGGTTCAATTGAAACTACCTATATTTCCTATGCGGCTGTAGCCCAGGATCAATTGCGTTTACAGGCAACCAGTGAGGAAATTAGAATCGCCAATGAAGCCATCAGCAGAGTCAATCAGGAAATAAGAAATGCCGAATATGAGATCGCTGCCGGTAAGAGTCAGCTGGCTAATGGCGAAAAGGAATATCGTGAAGCGGTCATAACCTTCAATGAAGAAATAGAAAAGGCTGAAGCTGAAATCAGAAAGGCCTATCAGGATCTTGAAGAACTGCCTGATGCTAAGTGGATAATACTGGACAGAGATTCCCATTATTCAACTTACATGTATACCAATAACGCCAAGCAGATGGGAGCCATTGGAACATACTTACCAATTCTGTTCTACTTAGTTGCGGCATTAGTATGCATGACGACCATGACCAGACTGGTAGATGAACAGAGAGGTCAGATCGGTATTTTCCGAGCTCTTGGTTTCAGTAAGAACGAAATAATATCCAAGTATTTGATCTACGCCGTATCAGCTACCATGATTGGCAGTGTTGTGGGCATATTCTTAGGTATGTTGATATTCCCGACAGTAATCTATACGACATGGCGCTTGATGTATGACTTGCCGGACATGTTAAAACTGTTTCCAATCGAGAATGTAATAATCTGCGTACTTGCATTTACCCTTTTAATGATGGTGGTTACCTATTTCGTTGTCAGAAAGAGTCTGGATGAAATGCCTAGCCAGCTTTTAAGACCTAAGGCCCCAAAGAATGCCCGAAAGGTATTCCTGGAAAACATCTCCTTCATCTGGAAGAAACTGTCTTTCACTTCCAAGATCACGGCCAGAAACCTTATCCGTTATAAGGCCAGATTCTTCATGACGGTAATCGGTGTTGCCGGTTGTACCGGCCTACTGGTTGTCGGCTGGGGCATTAAGGACTCCATTGCCGATGTTGTCGCAATTCAGTTTGGCGAGATTTACAATTACAACTATGTCGTAAATCTGAAGGATGATCATAACATTACAGAAATTAATGAAGTACTGGAAAATGATCTGACCAATGAATATGTAGCACCAACCATGACCTATTCTTCAAAAGTGTATCTGGATGGGGAAGAGAAAGTATTAAGTGTTTATGTAATGGATGCCCGAAAGGGTAATGATGTCTATAATCTGAGGGCACTCGATTATAAGACCCCGTTAAAGATAAATAACAGCGGTGTCATTATTTCTCAGAAGTTTGCCAATGTAAACGGCATTAAGGCCGGGGACTATGTGACCATTGAATCAAAGAATGGCATCAAGGCCGATGTCAGGGTAAATGATGTCTGTGAAATGTATTTCCAGCATTACATTTACATGTCAACTGATTACTATGATGAAATATTCCAGGAACCTGTGCATTATAACACCATTGCGGTAAAGACTACGGATGGGGCTAATCTGGAGGATAAGCTGAAGGATCTTGAGGGCTTTGAAAGTCTGATCGACTTCACACAGGTAATAGATCAGTTCAATACCATGATTGAAGCTTTGGACTACATCATTCTGGTAATCATCATAACGGCTGGGGCACTTGCCTTTGTCGTATTAATAAATCTGACGCAGGTAAACATTTCCGAACGTATCAGGGAAATTGCGACGCTTAAGGTATTAGGCTTCCGTAATAACGAAATCAACTCCTACATTTTCAAGGAGATAATGTTACTGTCGATAATTGGTGGTTTGGTGGGGTTACCATTAGGAGTAGTTGAACATCACTTTATCATGAATGTCATTGACATGGAAATGATCAAGTTCGGTAATAACGTAAAGGTAATGAGTTTTGTCTATGCTTACGCCATAACGATCGTGTTTACTTTGATAGTATTATTCTTTACCAGAAAGCCTTTAAGAAAGATCGAAATGATTGAATCACTAAAATCAGTAGAATAAAAGGAAGTTCGTTTGAACTTCCTTACTTCTTTTCCTGAATTTTTGTTGCTATGTCGATCAGAGTTTGACCGTAGGTATCTTTTTCTTCAAGCTTGCAGGCAACGTTCATTTCATAGAATTTGTCATTTGCGGCTAATGCTACGTATGCATAACTGAATCCGGCACTTTCATTGTCATACAATGTATAGTATCCATAGTCTGTTTTAGTGAATTCATAATCAGGCATACCAGCTTTAAGTATGGCTTCCATATCAGTCAGGTCAAATCCAAGTTCTTTGATTGTTGAGCCATCCATGTTAGTACCGAATATGGCCAAATGATCTGAATCAAGACAGTATTTATAATTATCTAAAGTTGATTCAGCAACAGTTACATCCTTTGGTACATACACAACGATGTCATCAAACTCGTATTTGTTGTAGTTTTCATAAGGATCCTTTGGCTCAACCGGTGTATTTGAACCACCTGAACATCCGGCTAATGCCATTACCATGAGCATGGCTAACAATAGTGTAATTATTTTTTTCATATTTCCTCCTTGTTATATTACTGAATCATCTTCAAAGACTATGTTGGCAGATTTTTTGGCCTTGTCGACTACTCTCATGACAGCCAGGCTTTCCTGCATCATCTTATCGGCAAATTCAGTATCATGTTTATCAATTACTTCAATGAACTTGTCAAATTCATATTTCATGCGGTGTTCTTCATTACGCTCGAAGGCGGTATTTCCCTTTTTGTTAATTCTTAAGTCAAAGCCGGTCAGAAAGTTTGCCGGTCCATAGAAGGTGATGCTGCCCTTATCTCCCTGTAAGGCAGAGATGTATGGGCATGCACAATCCTTGGCAGCTATGGAAACGGCCTTGAAATCAGGATAACTCATTGTTAATATTCCTGAAGTATCTACGCCTTGTTCCATGTTGGCCAGATAACTTACTTCATCAGGTTCTCCAAACAGACCGACAATGAAGTGAATGTTATAGATGTTTATGTCCATTAACGTTCCACCTGACATGTGTACATCAAATGCCGGTTTGATTATGCCTTGCTTGAAGGCATCATACTTTGAGGAATACTGAGTAAAGTTAACAGTAACGATCTTTAAGTCACCGATGTTTTTCAATTGTTCCTTTATCTGTTGATATGTTGGCAGATAAAGTGTCGTTATGGCTTCCATGAGTATTAAATCTTTTTGCTTGGCCAAATCATAGAGCTTTTTGGTTTGAGCATAATTTGAAGAAAATGGCTTTTCCATTATTACATTCTTGCCAGCGTTTAGAGCCTTCAGGCCATAGCGGTAATGCAGATAATTAGGTACCGCAATGTATACAGTATCGATTTCTTCATTCTTCAGCATTTCATCATAGTCAGTGTAATAGGTCTTAAAACCATGTTCACTGACTATTTTCTTCAGGTTTTCTTCATTTCTGGCTGTTGCACAGATGGCAATTAATTCCATGTTACAGTCATGAATACAACCAAAAAAGTCGTTAACGATCATGCCAGCTCCAACTATTCCTAATTTCATATGATTGAACTCCTTAAAAAGATTATAACATATATTAATGACTTGAAGGACATGGAAGATGGACATTCTTAAGGTTGTATCGGTTGAGTTATGTTTTCTTTAGAAGTAGAATAGTAATAAATAAGGAGGTGCCATAATATGAGAAGAATAGTTGCTGATTCATCTGCCAACTTATTTGAATTTGGCAAAGTAGATTACACTACAGTTCCTCTGAAAATCAGAGTAGATCAGCATGAATTTGTTGATGATGAAAATATGGATGTTGAAGCCATGTTATCGGCTCTTGAAAAAACCACGTCACCATCTACTACATCCTGTCCAAGTACCGGCGAATGGCTTGAGGCCTTTGAGGGTGCTGACGAAATATTTGCGATTACCATTTCCAGTAAGCTTTCCGGAAGTTACAATTCTGCTGAACTGGCAAAAGAGGAATACATGAGCGAAAATGAGAATGCCAAGGTACATGTCTTTGACTCAAAGGAAACAGGACCTGGCATGAGACTTATCATTGAGAAAATCAATGAACTGACTGAGCAAGGCTGCAGTTTTGAGGAAACAGTTGAAAAGGTTACCGCGTACATGAAGACAACCAATCTGTGTTTCTTATTACACTCAGTCAATAATCTGGCCAGAAACGGCCGTGTAAACATCTTGTTAGCCAAGCTCATTGGAGCCTTGGACATTAAGATGCTAGGTAGAGCTGATGATGGTGTAATTGATGCTTTCGGTAAATACAAAGGTGAAAGAAAAGCCATTAAGGAAACCATGACTGAACTGTTAAGAATGGGTTATAAGGGTGGCAAGGTAAGAATTGACCATGTCCTTAACTTAGAAGCAGCTGAAAAGCTGAAGAGCATGATCAGGGAGCAGTTCCCAAACAGTGACGTAATCATCGGAACTTGTAAGGGACTGTGTGGTTTCTATGCTGAAAGAAGAGGCATGATCATCGGTTACGAATGTTAGAGTTTAAAAGTAAAACAGGATTCTAAAAGGAATCCGAGAGTGTAATCTAAAGTGTGTAAGTTGATAAACCGGGAGAACCCGGAAAACTTACGCACTTTTCATATAG
>JAFUCG010000003.1 GCA_017459795.1 Erysipelotrichaceae bacterium
CAATGTCATTAAGTTAAGTTAGATTAACTAGGGAGAGTCAAGTGAAACACTTGGCCTTCTTTTTTTCTGCAGAAAAAACAAAAAAATGATGAAAAAGTGTTGACAAAAATCCAAAAATCGGGCGCTCCGTTTCACTCCGCGCTTCCTTTAGGAAGTGAAGGAGGTCATTCAATTATGAATGTAATAATCTTAGTTTTGTATTTATATCAAAGCAGTCCTTTGTGGAAGCGCTGGTTGGTATTGGTATGAAGACTTATTATCAAAAAGTAATAACTGCTTTTAGTAATAAAGTCACTAAAGCTGCCCGGCAAAAGTATGAACTTGATCTGGTATATAATCTTGATAAGGATTTTTCCAGAAATCGGAAACTGGATATGGAAACACTTATTAAGATAATTGTCTTCTCTTCAGGAAAGCCCATTAGAGAAGAATTATATGATTACTTTGATTACAGTACTGATACCGCTACTTCGAGTGCTTTTGTTCAGCAGCGTGCTAAGCTTAAGCCTGATGCATTTGAATATGTAGTAAAAGAGTTAAACAAAGCCTATCCTTGTACTGAAACTTATAAAGGATTTCGTCTTATAGCTGTTGATGGTTCTGATCTATCTATATCGTATGATATCAATGATACTGAAACTTATATACCTCATGGAGATCATAGAGGGTGTAATCTCATTCATATCAATTCTGCCTTTGATATCCTCAATAAACGTTATGTTGACACCATCATAAGAGGCATCAGTCATTCTGGCGAACCTTATTCAATGTATACCATGGCTGAAAGATTTGTTGGCAAGGCTATCTTTATTGCGGATAGAAACTATTCTTCTTGGAATAACATGGAACATATCATTAAAGCAGATCAGAAGTTTCTGATAAGATGCAAGGATATAAAAGTATTTACTTCTATATTAGAAAAGTTCAATCTTCCTGATTCAGAATTTGATCTTGATGTAGAAACTATTCTTACTATAAAGCAGACAAATGATGTAAAAGCTCATCCTGATAAATACAGATTTCTACCACAGTCCAGTAAGTTTGACTTTATCTCTAAGGATAATCCATATTATCCTGTTAAATACCGTGTTGTTCGTTTCAAAATTGATGGCGCAGAAGAATATGAATCCATCATTACCAATCTCGACAGAAATCATTTCCCTGCCAATGAGATAAAAAAGTTATACAACCTCCGTTGGGGTATTGAGGTTTCCTTCCGTCATCTTAAGTACTCTGCTGATTTATCTGCCATTCATGCCAAAATACGCAACAGTATCCGTCAGGAGATCTGGGCCAGGATACTTTTATACAATCTATGTATGATAATGATCCAGGAAGCTATTAAGCATAAATCAAAGTCATTGAAGTATGTTTACACTGCCAATATAACCCGCTGCTTCCATTTGATCCGTGACCTGACAAAAAGAAAAGGTGGCATCCCACCTGATCTGGAAAAACTCTTATTGAATGAGTTACTTCCAATCAGACCTGATCGTCTTGACCCACGCAAAGTTAAGCCTCAGTCTGTTGTCTGTTTTAATTATCGTTTTTCCTAATTTAAGTATAACCCATTGTCTTTGAAAAATCAGTACTTCCTGATTCTTTTTATCGTGCTTGTTTCTTCATATAAAGAGAAATCCACATCTTTTTCTGCTTTTCTGTGAATTTCTCTTTTCTTAACTTAATGACATTGCATTTTCATGTCTCCTTCTCATAAATACTTAATTATTTAAATTATAATAATGCCTTTACGCAGGCTTCGACATCAGCCATGTCAGCTGTCGGTTCGAATCTGGCGACTACGTTACCTTCTCTGTCAATGATGAACTTGGTGAAGTTCCACTTGATGTCAGGTTTCTTATCACAATCCGGATCTGCTTGCGCAAACATCTTTTCCAGCAATTCCTTGAATGGATGTTCATTGAAGCCTTCAAAGCCCTTCTGGGCTTTCAGATATGTGTACAGTGGCAATTCATTTTCACCGTTTACATCAGCCTTCTTCATCTGTGGGAAGGTTGTATTGAAATGTACGGTGCAGAATTCATGAATCTCTTCATCTGTACCAGGAGCCTGAGCACCAAACTGGTTACATGGGATATCTAAGATTTCCAGACCCTGTTCATGATAGTCGCGGTACATCTGCTCAATTGGAGCATACTGTGGGGTAAAGCCACAGCCGGTAGCTGTATTGACTACCATAATTACCTTTCCCTTATAATCGGCTAAATTCAGCTGTTCACCTGTTCCGGTTGTAATAGTGTAATCGTAAATCATGTTTCCTCATTATGATTTTGTGCGTTAATTAAGCTTTATTGAACTTTTCCTTGCCCTGACGGCATCTTGGGCACTTCCAGTCAGCCGGTAAGTCTTCAAAGGCAACACCATCATGTTCTGCCGGGTCATAGACATAACCGCAGATTGAACATACATACTTGCCTGTAGCTTCCTTCTTACTGAAATAAAATTCTTCAAAGATGGTTTCTACCGGATTATCCAGATCCATTACTCTCTTGGCCTCTAAGTTTTCATAACCCTGAGGAGTATGAGTTCCGCAATATACGGTTGGATGATTCTTAATGAATTCACGGACATTGTCCAGTGTCTTTCTGGCTTCCTTTACATCGTCATATACTACTGAAAGCTTATTGGCATATAAGGCTTCATCAACATAGGTAATGTCACCATGTAACATATAGAACAAGCCTTCGTTTTCGACGATGATGATGCTGTTGCCATTGGTGTGGCCCTTAGCCTTAATTAAATAAACACCATCAATTATCTTCTGACTTTCCGGGAAATTGTAATATGGTCCATCAGTGAATGTTACAGGCACCAGATTTTCAATGCCCTGTAATTCAGCTGCGCCGATTTCCTCTGCGTTGACATAGATCTCAGCGTTAGGGAATGAACGTAATTCACCTGAATGGTCATTGTGTTTATGAGTTAAGAGAATCTTTGTGACCTGTTCAGGCTTATAACCTAACTTTTCAAAAGCCTCCATGTAAGAACAGATGTCCTTGCCGGTGTAGGCAACTGACTTTTCATCAGGTGATTCCTCTGGGGTACCGGCTGGTAAACCAGTATCAACTAAGATTACTTCCTTGCCTGTATCAATTAAATAGTTCTGTAAACTGCCTCTGTATCTGATATTTGGATCGAAGTTTCCACCTTCACCACCAAAGGCAAACGGCTGTGAATAAAACCCGTGTTTTCTGAATTTTACTGCCTTAATTTCCATGTATTATTACCTCAGAATTCTTTCTAAGATTAGTTTATTATGAATTATTATTAACATCAATTACTTATTTCTTCTCCGGCAATATTTCACTTACCGCCGCTGAAACAATGACCATTACGGCACCTATCCAGCCTAGGGCGTTCATTGGTTCATGCAACAGGATGGCTGAACATAGTACTGATACTACCGGCTCCAGATAACCTAATATGGCAACGGTCTGTACCGGTAAAAGAGCCATGCCGCTGAAATAGAAACAGTAGGCAATGCCGGTATGAACAATGCCCAGCATCAATATGATCAATATGGAAACGGTATTAACTTCAAGTGTTGTTCCCATGTTCTTGATCAGAGCGTATGGGAAGATCGTAATGGCTGATACCAGTAGTTGAACAACCGATCTGTCCATGGCGGAAATGTCCTTAAGCTTTCTGTTACATAAGACGATGCCCACAAAACAGGCGGCGGCTAATAAGCCCATGATGATGCCCTTGGCATTACCACCTTCACCACCAATTACCCCAGATACCAATACAATGCCAACCAGGGCAATGAATACACACGGCAATTTTCTGACATCGAGTTTTTCATGCAGAATGGCTGGGGCAACCAGTATTACCATGACCGGGGCCAGGTAGTTACAGAGACTGGCAATGGCTACGGTAGTTTCCATGTAGGCCGCAAATAAGAAGATCCAGTTTAACCCCAGAAAGATACCGGAAAGAACCAGAAAGAACAGATTGTTTCTGATTCCCTTAAGATCTAGGGAACTGTGTCTGCTCTTAAGATATAACATTATGAATGTAGAGCCGATGATGCCTCTGCACATCGCCACAATTTCACTTGGCAAGGTAACATAGCGAAGGAAAAAGCCAATTGTTCCATATATTACTACCGCCGTAATGTACTTCAATCTTTCCTTAGCCAGGTTCATGTTACTTACCTTCCTTAAACTAGACAGATTTTATCATAAGACATTAATGTTTACTTTTAACTTGCTCAAAGGGCATAAGGCATACGGAAACAGTTCTGATAGTGTATTATATTATTACAAAAGTCAGGAGCAGATAATGAAGACATTACTTAAACTCAGTAAGGAAGCCATCAGATATAAGACCTTATACATATTAGCCATTTTGGCTACTCTTTCCTTAACCTTAGTAAATCTTGCGGCCCCAAGGGTACTTTCCCAGTTGACTGCCATAGTTAAGGATGGGGTAACTTCTGAAGGATTAATTCAGATCAGAAACCTGGCTTTGATACTGACCGGGCTGTATCTATCAAGAATCGTATTCCGTTTCATGAGCAATTACCTGGCTCATAAGGCTGCCTGGTACTTAGTAGGCGACTTAAGAACCAAGGTCTATAACAAGCTGGCTCACATGCACTTAGGCTATTTCCATGACAAGCAGACCGGTGACTTAATGAGCAGAGTAGTAAATGACACCAGAGACTTTGAACTCTTATATGCCCACATGATCCCTGAGACCATAACCAACATCGTTACTTTCAGCGGTGTATTAATAATCTTATTAACCATTAACCCAAAGCTGGCATTAATTACCTGTGCACCAATACCTTTGATTCTGATTTCCGGCATCATCTTTGCCAAAAAGGTCAGACCGTTCTTCAGAATCTCCCAGCAGAAAATGGGTGAACTTAATGGCAAGCTACAGGATAACCTTTCCGGCATTCATGAGATTCAGTCATTTGGAAGGGAAGAATATGAAACGGAAAGAGTAGACCATAAGAATTTTGAACATGTCAAAGCCATGTTACAAGCCTTAAAGGTAAGTGCCGTATTTCACCCTTCCGTTGAATTCATTTCCTCAATCGGAACGGTACTGGTAGTTGCTTTTGGCGGTTACCTGGCTTATTCAGAAGGTTTACAGGTAGAAGACATCGTTGCCTTCTTACTGTACCTTTCACTTTTCTACCAGCCTATTACCGGACTGGCAAATCTGGTAGAAAACATGCAGCAGTCATTAGCCGGGGCAGAAAGAGTAATAACCATTCTTGATGCACCTAATGAAATTGAAGATAAACCAAATGCCACGGAATTAACTGATGTTAAAGGTGAAATAACCTTTGAACATGTCAGCTTCTCCTATGTTGAAGGCATACCGGTACTGGATGATGTATCATTCACCTGTAAGCCGGGAGAAATGTTGGCATTAGTTGGACCGACAGGAGTTGGTAAGACGACCATTACCGAATTATTGTCCAGATTCTATGAACCGTCATCAGGCAGAATACTCATCGATGGCTTGGACATTCAGGATGTCACCATTGAGAGCTTAAGACAGAACATTTCAACAGTCTTACAGGATACATTCTTATTTAACGGTACCATAGCTGAAAACATCAGTTATGCCAGACCTACTGCCACTTTGGAAGAAATAAAGGAAGCTGCAAAAGCAGCCAACATTGATCAGGAAATAGAAGCCATGCCAAATGGCTATGATACGGAAACAGGCGAAAGAGGAGTAAAGCTCTCTGGCGGCCAGAAACAGCGAATTGCCATTGCCCGAGCAATATTACGCCGTTCACCGATAATCGTCTTAGATGAAGCTACAGCGGCTGTGGATGTGGAAACTGAGCAGCAGATCCGTAACGCCATAAATTCATTAACCGGCAAGAGAACCATCATAGCCATCGCGCACAGATTAAGTACGATCAGAAGCGCTGAACAGATACTGGTCATTGAAGATGGCACAGTTGTGGAAAAAGGAACTCATGATGAACTGTTACAGTTAAATGGCCAATATGCCCATATGAATGAGATCCAGAAAGAGAATGAATAAAGCACCTTGCGGTGCTTTTTACATTTCTTCATTTACTGTTCTGATTATTATTTCAGTTATGTTCCTATCTAATTCAACCGGAATTCTGTCCTTTTCCTCAATTACCGTGGCTAATTCCATGTTCATCTTTTCCTCCTGCAGAAAATCAAAGCCACAGCCAATTACCTCTTCAGATACCTTACCGGTTAATAACTTGCAGAATACTGAGGCAATCAGGAAATCGCCATATGGTCCGGCATGTTCACCATCTTTGAAATATAACTCAATCTCAGGATGACTCTGTTGAACCTTCTGCCAAACCGTGCCTACAGGAGCCAGTAAGGCATCATGTTCCTTAGCTAACAAACTACAGGTATCGATCATCTTCTGCTGGTTTTCCGGGAATCTCTTTTCTGCCCAGGTCATGTATACGATTGGCTTTACCCCATACTTCTTACACAGTTCAATTAACATCCCGCCATATTCCAATGTTTCTTCCTTTGGCGGATATGGATGAGCAGCCTGTTGTAAAACACAGTAATCATAGTTACCGTACATCAGATTAAACCTTATCGCAAAGTATTCTTTCCTGTGCCACTTGTAATCTCTGCCGCCATATGCCAACATTACTACTTCCGGCTTTTCACCGGTTGTCTTTTCCACAAACTGCGCAAACAGTTCAGGCATGTCATTAAAGAATGTATGACTGTTACCAACAAACAAAACTTTCATGTTTACCTCTTTTCTAATGGCACCTTTTTGTCAGGTGCAGGATAGTATTCATTTATGATGTCCATGTAAGGTTCTATGTCAAAATCCAGACATTTCAGGTTTTCTCTCAGATGTTCTACTGTCGTGGTCTTAAATAGGGCCAGTAGGTCATACTTTTTGGTCGCAAACGCCAACATCAATGCCTCAAGACAGATTCCATTCTCTTCGCAGATATTTCTTAATTCCTTATTCTCCGCAGTTCTGTTTCGGCTGGTTCTGGTATCAAGTGTTGAATAGGAAATCGGCTTAATGCCCTTTTCATGAAGATATGGTAGTAGGTCATATTCAACCCCTCTGTAAAACAGGTTATACATTATTTCATTGGCGTAGCACTTATCGCCATCCTTGATCTTTAACAGATCTTCCATGTCCTTTACATCAAAGTTGGAGACACCCCACTCCTTAATCAAGCCTTCTCTTTTCGCCTGTTCCATTTTTTCAACCAGCAGGTTCAGATCAACGTTTTCTCTCCAGTGTAAAAGGTACAGGTCAATGTGATTGGTCCCCAGATCATTCAGACTTCTTCTCAAGGACTTCATGAAACCTTTTTCTGTCATGTTATCAGGGAGGATCTTATCTATTACATAGAAGTTTTCCCTGCCCCATTGTTTCAGTATCTTACCGACTTCCTTATTACTGTTACCGTACATTTCAGCGGTATCTATGACATTTATGCCATAGGAAAAAGCAGCTTCATGAAATACTTCTCTTGTTTCACTGGTACTGTCATACCAGAATTGTGTTGTCCCCAAACCTAATGGCATTATTCTTTCCTCTTAATATCCATATTAATTATATTATCTAATGCTGATTTTACAAAATGAAAGACATCTGCTAATTGAGAGATTGAGAGGAATTTGTTACTATGGTAGTGGTTAGTTAGTGCTAACTCGCGTGGGGATAATAGTATGAAAAAGTATGAACCGAAAAAAATGGTAGCCATCAGCCGCTATCAGAATTTCTTTCCAACTCTTAGTGAGGAGATACAGAATGACATTTACGATAGAATGAAACAACTGATTGAGGAAGAAAAGGAATACTGTGACAAGGGCAATTATAAGCACATGGCCCAGATTCTGACTTCAATCGCCATGTATGAAGTCCTACAGAAGCACGGCTATAGTGAAGAAGAAGCCTACAAAACAGTTTCTGAGGAAATGTGGAAATTCCTTGATCCAACTTCCATGCAGAAGCTGGCCAGAAAAAGTTTCTTTTTACCTTTGATGAAAAAAATCGTTCCGTTCGGTTTTAAGAACGGTTCCGGAACCGGTAAATTCGACTTCGTCATTACGTTTTTAACTTCAATTTCTTTTATTATCATATAAGTACCCCTATATACCTCTTATTGTACCATGACATCAGTTATTGTAATTGGTTATTTCGGACATATGAAATATAATTATTTTAGTTACAGCGTAAGGAGATAATAACATGACAACGATAGGATTCATAGGAACAGGAAACATGGGCGGCGCCTTAGCCAAGGCTGCTTCAAAAAGCGGGCTGGCCGATAAGATATTACTGGCAAACAGAACCAGAGCCAAGGCAGAAATACTGGCTGAGGAAATAAGCGGTACGGTATGTGACAATAATACTGTCGCAAGAGAAGCTGACTACATTTTCCTTGGAGTAAAACCTCAGTTCTTAGCTGACGTATATGAGGGAATCAAGAAGGACTTCAAGAAACGTAAGACCCGTTACATCATTGTTTCAATGATTGCCGGAAGAAACCACGAAGCTTTAAGAGAATTATTAGGTGACGTACCAATCATCCGTACTACGCCAAACATGCCAACCATGGTAGGCAGCGGTTCAACCATGTACATGGCCAATGAGCTTGTTACAGATGAAGAAAAGGAATATTTCTATAACTTAATGAAACCGTCAGGATCACTGGAAGAAGCTGATGAATACACCATGGCTGCGGCCGGTGGTGTTAAGGGGTGTGGGCCTGCCTTTGCGGCAATGTTTGTGGAAGCACTGGCAGATGGAGCTGTAGCGTGCGGCTTACCAAGAAAGAAAGCCTATGTCTATGCCGCTGAAATGTTGAAGGGTACGGCAGACATGTTGCTTGAAACCAGAATGCATCCGGGTGCCCTTAAGGACAGTGTATGTTCACCTGCCGGAAGCACCATTCAGGGTGTAAGAGTTCTTGAGGAAAGAAACTTCAGAGCGGCCGTAATGGATGCCGTAATCGCAACATTCGAAAAGAAATTCTAAGCATATTAAAAAGGGGATTGAAATCATATTTTATAATGGACCCCATGTCAAGGACAATTAATAAAAAAGCACTTAAAATCTAAACAGAAAAAAGGTAACCTCCAGTTGAGCGTCTTAATACGGGCTGATAACTGGAGGTTATTTGTATTCTATGTTTGATAAGAGAAAAGGCAGGAAAACAACCTGCTACCTGAAAGTGAAAGAAAGAATCATAAGCACAGAGTATACCGATGATTTGATTTCCGTGATGAAAGATGAATACGGTAGTTTCATTGATACTACAGATAATCTGTTTGGCAGATATCCGGATATACGGGTTTTTGTCAAAGAGGAAAGTCTGTTCACCGAGAAACCATCTGTAAATTATTATCAGAACGATGAACTGATGATGACATTCAACGGGACGGTGTTTTTTGCCAAACTGGGCAAGACAAAAGTCAGATCGTTATCAAAGAAAGAAACAGAGTTTCTATTAAAGAATCTGAGCAGAAATGATGATGGCACTTATTCGATCAGTGCGGAAGCCTGAGCCCTTTCCTCATCAAGTTTTTTCAGGTTGTCTTTGGTCAGTTGAAACTTTTGTAGTATTTTCTCATCTTCTTCTACGAGTTCTTTCAAAGGATAGCTACCTGTTCTATAGTATTCAAGATATTCATTAGGTGAAAGCTTTGCCAGTTCATACTGATATCTATCGTTATTGTAATAATCCATGTATTCATCGATGATTTCTTGAAGTGTTTCAAAGGAAGAAGCTTTCTTTACCTTTTTTATGATCTCATCCTTCATGTGACCAAAGAAGGATTCTTGAGGTGCGTTGTCCCAACAATTGCCTCTTCTGGACATCGATTGTCGAATGTCTTTATCCTTAAGCAGATCGATGAATTTTATGCAGGTGTAATGACAGCCCTGGTCGGAATGGATAAGGGCGTCAGTATGGATATCATTCTTATGGTCTCTATAAAGATTTTCTACCGTCTTAAGGACAAAGTCTTCTTCTAACGATTCGCTTAATACATAAGCTAAAATCTGTTTGGTGAAGGCATCCTTGATGACAGAAAGATACGCTCTGTTTCTTTCCTTTCCATAGAAGAAGTAGGTGATATCGGTGAGCAGGACATAACCCGGGCCATAGTCTTCAAACCTCCGTTGAAGCAGATTGTCAGCATAATTTGAGGATTTGAGAGCCTTGGCCATCCTTCTATATGGATTCGCTTTGCGGATCTGGCAGAAAAGATGAAACTTCCTCATGAGCCTTATGATCTTCTTGCGGTTCATCTTTATGCCCATATGAAGCAAGCGCATCTGTATGCCTCTGGAACCTTTGTCATAGCCTTTGTATCTGTAAGCATCAAGGATCAGATCGAAATCCTTCCTGTCCTGTTCTTCTTTTCTGTTAAGATAAGAATTCCTGTTACTTTTATTCTTCATGTAGCTGTAAAAGCCACTTCTTGAAACACCTGCGATCTCACACATCGCAATGACACTCAGATTATTATTTCTATTATTTAGATTTCTTTCGATGAGTTCGTATTTTTCTCTGATGGCGAGGTCTTCCTTGAGAGCGACTTTCTGTTGAGATATCTCACTCTTTTTAAAAAATCATTCTCCTGTTTCAGAGTTTTGATCCTGAGTTCAAGTCTTTGGATCTTTTCTTCGTCTGAAAGATCCTTTGTCTTAGGCCTTCCGGATGTGTATTTACGTTGATCCTCAAATCCGGTTTTCCTCTTGTGCTGCTTTCTTGTGCGATCACTAAAACTATGAATCCTTCTTTCTCCCAGCGCTTTTACATCAAAACCGGCTTCTCTGAAAATCTGATACGGTCCTTTTCCTGATTCATATTCGACCATGAAATGTTCCTTGAATCCTTCTTCATAAGTGATTCCTTTTTCAGAGACTTTTTTTACATATGGATTCTTTCTTAATTCTTCAACTTGTTCTTCTGTAAAGTAGTTGACTCCCATACGACTTTCACCTCATTAATCATTTCTATTCTATCATGATAAAAGAAAACCCTGTAAACAGGGCTAGAGAGATTTTAAGGCCTTTTTTCTTACAGGTCCTCTTTTTTCTCCTGTCCGTTTTACAGGGTCCATTTTATAACTCCAAGGTATCTTTTTTTGCTTTAATCTATGTTTTCAGGGAAAACTCCGATTGCGATTTCCAGATTTCCATTTCT
>JAFUCG010000013.1 GCA_017459795.1 Erysipelotrichaceae bacterium
CATGTACTGTCAGCTACGCTTTGAAATTATCTTTTATCTGCTGTGGTGACCAGATGAAAGAATGTTTCAGTGCATATGTGATAACTACTGTGTTCAGGCATCTGAATCACCACCTTTCCTAAATACAATTTACCATTTGGCAAATTATAGCGTCAATAAAAATCGGTCTGGCCGATTCGATTTGTGCAAATATAGGTTTATTTAACAAATAAAAAACTGATTGCTCAGTTTTAATGTAATATTAGCAGCTCAATGAGCTTGAAGATAGCGAAGAATACGTGAATCATAATGATACAGAAGCACACAAGCCCGCCAGTATATTTTATGCCGCCGCCTGTCAGCTTCCAGATGACATTTAATAATGGATTATCATAAGTATCACGTAAGAACATGAAATTCTTGTTGAAGACAGTATCTATGATGTAAATGACGGTTGCCAGTAATATTATCTGTAAGATGCCTTTCCATACGCCAGGGTAGGTAAGCGGGATCTCCAGATTAATGTAACGGGCCATGACGTAGGCAATGATCAATCCATGGTATAAGAACTGATGGATCGTATAGAAGTTAATGGCCGGTAATGTTGAAGTTGTTGGGAATAAGATGGCCATTATTGCGGCTGGTAAGAACATTGTCAATAAGAGTTCCGGGAAGATGTCATTACCAACCAAAATCGAATCACACACGATGAAATAGGCCGCAAAACTGCACAGTTCCAGCGGCAGGTATTCCAAGAAAACGACATCTGAACGGTAGATCAGTATCATCTTGATTATGTCGATGATGATTAATGTGGCACCTATTGATCTTAATAAAGTGATCCTTGAAGAAACTTCCAATTGGCCATAAAGAAAAACAACCCCGACCACAAATATTATTGTCAGTATCAACCACATTAAATGCTTGAAGGAAAACTGTCCATACCCCATTCCTTCAGGGATGTTGTCCTTATGTGTCCAAAAATACTTCATAACATTATTATAGTCTCATTTGTGGCGAGGTTGAAGTCTGAAACAGAAAAACAACAAATGACATTGTTACATATGAAAAGAAAAATATTCAAAAATTATGAAAATACATATTGAAAACATGCGTTAAGAGAGTTATTATTAAAAGGTAAATTTATGTACGGCCGTACAAATATCATGATAACAGTCCACATAATAATCAAATGTGGAGATGGTTTTAAAACCCTATCGTAATGACATCGATTTGAGATGTTCTTTTTTTTTTGATTTTTGGAGGCGCGTATATGTGTAAATTCATCTTTGTAACAGGGGGAGTAGTATCCGGTTTAGGCAAGGGCATAACTGCGGCTTCTTTAGGCAGACTGTTAAAGGAAAGAGGCCTGAAAGTTGCCTCTCAGAAGCTGGACCCTTACATCAACATTGACCCGGGAACCATGTCACCATACCAGCATGGTGAGGTATATGTCACTAATGACGGTGCAGAGACAGACCTGGATCTGGGGCATTATGAAAGATTCATCAATGAGGATCTGAATAAGTATTCTAACTTGACAACAGGCAAGGTATACTGGACTGTTCTTAACAAGGAAAGAAAGGGTGAGTATCTTGGTAAGACGGTTCAGGTAATACCGCATGTAACTAACGAAATCAAGGAGTTTATTTATTCAGCGGCTAAGAAGGGGAATCCTGACGTATTGATCTGTGAGATCGGCGGTACGGTAGGCGACATTGAAAGCCAGCCGTTTCTGGAAGCCATCAGGCAGATTGGCCTTGAACATGATAAGAAGGATGTTTTGTACATCCATGTAACATTAGTTCCTTATCTGGAATGCAGTAAGGAACATAAGTCAAAGCCAACCCAGCATTCCGTTAAGGAATTACAGGGCATCGGCATTAAGCCGGACATAATAGTTCTAAGATGTCACAGAAGACTGGAAAAGGATCTCTTTGATAAGATCGCCATGTTCTGTAACATCAAGAGAGACTGTGTAATAGAAAATAGAACCATAGCTTCACTTTATGAAGTTCCTTTAATGCTGGAAAAGCAGCACATGGCAGATGTTGTATGCCGGGAAATGGATATTCATTATGAAAAGGCTGACATAAAGAAATGGCAGGACATGGTAAAGCAGATTAAAAACCTGAGTAAGAAAGTTACCATAGGTCTGGTTGGAAAGTATGTAAAGCTTCATGATGCCTATCTTTCCGTTGCCGAGGCATTGGCTCATGGCGGTTTTGGTAATGACGCAAAAGTTAAAATAAAGTGGATTGACAGTGAGTTAATAACTGAAGAAAACGTAAGGGAAAAACTGGCAGGTTGTGATGGCATAATTGTGCCTGGTGGATTTGGTGATAGAGGCATAGAAGGCATGATCGTTACTGCTGAATACTGCCGAAAAAATAATATTCCTTATCTGGGAATCTGTTTAGGCATGCAGGTAGCGGTAATTGAGTTTGCCAGAAATGTCTGCGGCATGAAAAAGGCCAATTCTAATGAATTTGATGAAAACAGTCCTTATAAGGTCATTGATTTTCTGCCTGACCAGAGCAATGAGGTAAATAAAGGCGGGACTCTGAGACTTGGAGCTTATCCATGTGATCTTAAGAGTGGAACTCTGATCAGAAAACTATATGGTAAGGACAGAATTGAAGAGCGCCACAGACACCGCTATGAATTCAATAATGAATACAGAGAAATACTAAGCAGGAATGGGCTTGTTATTTCCGGCACATATGATAATGAGTATATAGTTGAAACAGTTGAATTAAGTGATAATGATTATTTTATCGGGGTACAGTTCCATCCGGAATTCAAATCCCGTCCTAATAAGCCGCATCCGCTGTTCAGAGGACTGATTGCGGCAGCACTGAAACATAAAATGGAGGAAAAGTAACATGACAAAGATTATGGAAATGTTTGGTAAGAATGTCTTCAATGATTCGGTAATGAAAGAAAGACTTTCCAAGTCAACATATAAGCAGTTAAATGAAACAATTAAAAGAGGAACTGATCTTAACAGTGAAATAGCTGAAGAAGTAGCTAATGCCATGAAGGACTGGGCCATTGAAAACGGGGCAACTCATTTTACCCACTGGTTTCATCCGTTAAGTGGGGCAACAGCTGAAAAGCATGAAAGCTTTGTTTCAACAGCCGGCGGCGGCAAGATCATTCTGGAATTTTCACCAACCAATCTGGTTAAGGGTGAAGCGGATGCCTCCAGTTTCCCATCGGGAGGCTTGAGGGACACCTTTGAGGCCAGGGGCTACACAGCCTGGGACCCGACATCATATGCCTTCATCAAGGATAATATTTTATACATTCCAACTGTCTTCTGCTCTTACAGTGGAGAAGCATTGGATCATAAGACCCCGTTATTACGTTCAATGGAAGCTTTAAACATCCAGGCCATGAGAGTATTAAGGCTGTTTGGCAATGAGGACGTTGACCATGTAAAGGCAACGGCCGGGGCAGAGCAGGAATACTTCCTGGTTGATAAGAAATATTATGATAAGAGAGAAGACCTGCAGCTGACTGGCAGAACACTCATTGGAGCCCCAAGTCCAAAGGGGCAGGAAATGAATGATCACTACTATGGCTCAATTAAGGTCAGAGTCGCTGAATTCATGAGAGATTTGAATGAGGAGTTATGGAAATTAGGCATCCAGGCCAAGACTGAACACAATGAGGTAGCTCCTTCGCAACATGAATTAGCCAATATCTTCATGACAATCAATGTTTCCGTTGACCAGAATAATCTGACCATGGAAATAATGAAGAAGGTTGCCAGAAAACATAACCTGGAATGTCTGTTACATGAAAAGCCATTTGCCGGAATAAACGGTTCAGGTAAACATAATAACTGGTCCTTAAAGACCGATACCGGTGTCAACCTTTTAGACCCGGGTGATACACCAAGTGAGAATGCGCAGTTCTTAATTTTCCTTTGTGCGGTAATCAAGGCCGTTGATGAATATCAGGATCTGATCAGAATATCAATTGCCTCAGCTGGCAATGACCATCGTCTTGGCGGTTCCGAAGCCCCACCAGCCATTGTTTCAATATTCCTGGGTGATGAGTTAACGGAAATAATAGAAGATATTGTTAATGACAGGGTCACTTCCGGTCATAAAAAGGAAGCCTTCCAGTTCAATGTTCATACCTTGCCATCATTCCCTAAAGACAATACAGACAGAAACAGAACTTCACCGTTTGCCTTTACGGGTAATAAGTTTGAGTTCAGAATGCCTGGTTCAAGTGCCTCAATTTCAACACCTAATACCATTCTGAATATGGTAGTAGCTGAAGAACTGAAACACTTCGCTGATGAACTTGAAAAGGCCAGTGACATTAATGAAGCGATCCATAAGCTCATTAAGGAAACAATTAAAAACCATAAGCGGATCATCTTCAATGGTAATGGCTATGATGATCTGTGGGTCAGGGAGGCTGAAAGAAGAGGCCTGAGCAATTATCGCTCAACTCCTGAAGCTCTTGCTCATTATCTTGATGAGAAGAATGTCAGAGTTTTTACTGATAATAATGTTCTGAGTGAAACTGAGTGCCAGTCAAGATATGAAATCTATCTGGAAAAGTACTATAAGACAATAAACATTGAAGCCAGAACATTATTGGACATGGTGAAGAAAGACATCCTGCCTTCGGCATTGAAGTTTGAAAACATTTTAGAAGAAGCAGTAAATAATGAATTAAAGCTTAAGGTCAAGAAAAACACTTATGCCAACAGAACGTTAAATAAGGTCTTAACTCTCAACTGTAACATCACTGACTGTGTTGAGACAATGGAAGAGAAATTGAATTCTTCATTACCGGAAGGTGCTTTGGAAAAGGCCTGTTTCTACCGTGATGAAATCATTCCGTTAATGAATGAGATCAGAGAAAATGTTGATAAACTTGAGCTCATTACTGACAGAAGTATCTGGCCGATGCCAACATATAAGGAACTGCTGTTTGGCGTTGATTAAGGAGAAGACCATGAATAACTGCGCAATTGTAGGGGTAAATTGGGGTGATGAAGGCAAAGGCAGGATGGTTGATCTGCTTTGCCGTGACTATGACATCGTTGTAAGATACCAGGGCGGCGGCAATGCCGGCCACACGGTGGTAAATGACAAGGGAAAATTTGCCCTGCACCTTTTACCCTCTGGAATCTTTCATGAGAATACCATTAATATTCTGGGCAATGGAGTTGCGCTTGATATTGAAAATCTGGCCAGGGAGATTGAAGAATTAAGGACCAGAGGAATCAGCATAACGCCTGATAATCTTAAGATTTCAGAAAGGGCATCAATATTATTGCCATGGCACCGGGATCTGGATGAGTATGAAGAATTACGCCTTGCGGACCGTAAATATGGTTCTACAAAGCAGGGAATTGCTCCATTTTATTCTGATAAGTATCAGAAGAAAACAATCATGGCTGGGGAACTGTTTTATCCTTCGCTTCTGGAAGAGCATCTTCAAGAACTGCTTGAATGGAAAAACCTGATTATTAAAGGGCTATATGGCCAAAAAGAATGGGAATTTGCTGAAATCAGAGACTGGGTCAGCAAGTATGCTGAGATCATAAAACCGTTCATTACTGATACAGGCGCCATTTTGCAAAAAGCTGAAAAGGATAATAAAAAGGTGCTGTTTGAGGCACAGCTTGGAACTTTAAGGGATTTGGATTTCGGCATTTATCCTTATACCACTTCTACCAATACGCTGTCAGCTTACGGACCTGTTGGGGCAGGCTATCCGCCGATGAAAATAGACAGGGTCATCGGGGTTGTCAAGGCCTATTCAACCTGTGTCGGGGAAGGGCCGTTTGTCAGTGAACTGACAGGTGAAGAAGCCGCAAGGCTCAGAGAAGCCGGACAGGAATATGGAGCCAAGACGGGAAGAGCCAGAAGAGTCGGGGCTTTTGATTCAGTCGCTACCAGATATGGAGCATTGATGCAGGGAACTACAGAAATAGCGCTTACCAAGATTGATGTCCTCAGTTATCTGGATAAGATACCTGTCTGTGTAAAGTATTTATATCAGGGGAAAGAACTGACCGATTTCCCTTTTCCTGCGGCCATGGAAAAATGCGAACCGGTAATTGAATACATGGATGGCTGGAAATGCGACATTTCAGCAGTCAGAAACTATGAGGAGCTTCCGGAAATGGCTCGAAAATACATCAGTTTCATAGAAGAAGCCTGTAAGTGTCATGTAAAATATATTTCCGTAGGACCGCATAGAGATGCAATCATAATAAGATGAACAGGAGGCAGTTATGTTTGATGCAGAAAAAGTAAAGAATGAATGTGTGGAATGGATCAGAGATTTCTTTAAGCACAATGGCGAAGGCTGCAATGCTGTTGTGGGCATATCCGGCGGAAAGGACAGTTCAGTAGTCAGTGCCTTATGTGTAGAGGCCTTAGGCAAAGACAGAGTAATTGGCGTCTTAATGCCAAATGGTATTCAGCCTGATATTTCAGCCTCAGAGCTGCTGGTAAGTCATCTGGGAATAAAATACTATGTTGTCAATATTCAGGATTGTGTTGAAGGACTGAAAAAGAATATTCCGTTTGAACTCTCTTCTCAAAGCAGAATCAATCTGCCGGCCCGGATCAGAATGGCAGCTCTTTACGCCATATCGCAGAGTCATAACGGCCGGGTAGCCAATACCTGCAATCTGTCAGAAGACTGGGTTGGCTATGCGACAAGGTATGGAGATGGAGCAGGGGATTTCAGTCCCTGTTCAAAGCTTACGGTTGAGGAAGTCAAGGCAGTAGGAAGAGTCCTTGGCTTACCAGAAGAACTGATAGAGAAAGTTCCCATCGATGGTCTTTCCGGCAAAACCGATGAAGAGAATCTGGGTTTTACCTATGCCGAACTTGATCGGTACATCAGAACCGGCCTTATTGAAAATGCTGAAAAAAAGCGGAGAATTGACAGACTTCATGAGATGAATGTCTTTAAACTGCAGCTGATGCCAGTTTATGATCCCAAACTGGAAATAATGAATGAAAAGGCGGAAGATGATTATGAGTGAAAGATATGAATCACCATTATCATCACGGTATGCCTCTGATTACATGCTGAGACTGTTTTCTTCCGACACCAGATACCAGACCTGGCGAAAACTGTGGACTTCCTTGGCTGAAGCCGAAGCTGTACTAGGCTTGCCGATAACCAATGAACAGCTTGAGGATCTGAGGAATCACATTACTGATATTGATTATGAGTATGTGAGTGAAAGGGAAAAATCGATTCGTCATGATGTCATGGCCCATATTGATGCCTATGGAAAGGCGGCACCTTCTGCAGCCGGCATCATTCATCTGGGAGCGACAAGCTGTTATGTTACTGACAATGCTGATCTGATAATATACCGTGATGGTCTGCTATATCTTTCAGAAGAGATAAGGAAGACAATGAAGCTGCTGGCTGATTTTGCGGACAGATATAAGAGTTTACCAACATTGGGGTATACCCATTATCAGCCTGCTCAGCTGACGACAGTAGGTAAAAGGGCGACAATGTGGCTGCAGGATTTCTGGGAAGACTATAAGTATTTACAATATGTATTGGAAAACATGCGCTTTCTGGGTTCACGGGGAGCAACAGGTTCGGAGGCCAGTTTTCTGACCCTGTTTGATGGGGATGAAGAGAAAATTGATAAGCTGAATAAGCAACTGGCGGAAAGATTTGGCTTTAAAGCCTGTTTTGATGTCTGCGGGCAGACTTACCCACGTAAGACGGACACTTTCATAACCAATGCCCTGTCTTTGCTGGCCCAAAGTGCTTACCGTCTGGGTCAGGATATCAGGTTGCTGCAGCATGACGGTGAGCTGGAAGAACCATTTGAAAACACACAGGTTGGATCTTCTGCCATGGCCTATAAGCGTAATCCCATGCGCTGTGAAAGAATATGTTCACTCGCAAGGTATTTAATGGTAGAGGCCTTTAATCCGGTTTTGACCTCTTCAGCACAATGGTTGGAAAGAACGCTGGATGACTCAGCAAACAGGAGAATGACGATGCCTGAAGCCTTTCTCTGTGCAGACAGTATTCTGCGCTTAGTTCAGAATGTGGCTTCCGGGCTTAAGGTAAATAAGGAAGTCATAACTTCCAGGGTAAATGATTATCTTCCCTTTATAGAAACGGAAACCCTGTTAGTGCAGGCCGTAAAAGCAGGAGGGGACAGGCAGAAAATACATGAATTGATCCGCAGGCATTCGATGGAAACCGTTAGTGAATTAAGAAAAGGGAAGGGTAATGATCTTCTGGAAAAACTGGCAAGAGAGCCTGATTTTACTCTTTCTCTCGCAGAAATGAAAAACATGCTGGCGGCTGAAAACTACATTGGCAGGTGCATCAGCCAGGTAGATCAGTTCATTGCAAAAATCAAACCATTATTTGCGGATGTGACAACAGAGAGTGTTAAAATCAGTATATGAACAAAAAAAGGAGCTACTGGTATGGAAAAAATTCTTGTTTTGGATTTTGGCGGGCAATACAATCAGCTGATTGCCCGCAGAGTGCGTGAAAATCATGTTTATGCAGAGATAAGGGAATGCAGCAGCATTTCTTTGGAAGATGTTAGGAATGCTCATTATAAGGGCATAATCTTTACTGGTGGACCAAACAGTGTTTATGATCCAGCTTCACCGACATTTGACCATGGAATACTTGAAATGGGCGTACCGGTATTAGGCATATGTTATGGAGCACAGCTGATAGCCCACATGGGAAATGGTTTGGTAAGAAGCGCTGCAGATTCAAGTGAATACGGCAGAGCAGTGTTAAATGTTAATACTGACTGTCCGTTGTTTAAGGGTGTACCTGAAGAAAGCGTCTGCTGGATGAGCCATTCCGATTTCATCAGTAAATTACCTGATGGCTATGAGATCATCGGGCATACTGCTAACTGTACAATTGCGGCCTACGAAAACAGTGAAAAAAGAATTTATGGAGTTCAGTTTCATCCTGAAGTAACACACACTGAATTTGGTAAATCAATTCTCAGAAACTTTGTTTTGGATATCTGCGAATGTCATCAGGAATGGTTAATGGACAGTTTCATTGAAACGACTGTCAATGAATACAGACAACAGTTAAAGGGCAAAAAGGTGCTATTGGCGTTATCAGGCGGTGTTGATTCATCCGTTGCGGCAGTATTGCTGCACAGGGCAATTGGCAATGATTTGTATTGCGTTTTCGTTGATCATGGCCTGTTAAGAAAAAATGAAGGTGATCTGGTAGAGAGTACCTTTAAGAAGGGAATGGGACTTAACCTTATCAGGGTGAATGCGAAAGACAGGTTTCTGAGCAAACTATCAGGTGTCAGTGATCCTGAAACAAAGCGTAAAATCATTGGCGAAGAATTTGTCCGAGTATTTGAAGAAGAAGCCGCAAAAATCGGAAATATCGATGTACTGGCTCAGGGTACGATCTATCCGGATGTAATAGAAAGCGGTAAAGATAAGTCAGCCGTAATCAAGAGTCATCATAATGTCGGTGGTCTACCGGAGACAATGTCGTTTAAATCAGTAGTTGAACCTCTAAGGGATCTGTTCAAGGATGAGGTGCGTGAGGTAGGCATAAAACTTGGTATACCGTATGATCTGGTATACCGTCAGCCATTCCCCGGACCTGGTCTGGCGGTAAGAGTAATTGGAAATATTACAGAGGAAAAACTGAATATTCTGAAGGATGCTGATGAAATATTCAGAGCGGAAGTAGGAAAATACTGTAAGGAAGAAATTCCAAGTCAGTATTTCGCGGTACTTACCGATCTGCGTACCGTTGGTGTCATGGGTGATTTCAGAACCTATGGCTATACAGTAGCCGTAAGAGCGGTCAGAACTGATGACTTCATGACGGCGCAGTGGAGCAGATTACCATATGAATTGCTCGAAGCAGTCAGCAACAGAATCATAAATGAAATCCAGGGCGTCTCCAGGGTAGTTTATGATATCACTTCCAAACCTCCAGGAACCATCGAGTGGGAGTAGAGACAAGTGGCTTTACTCAAGTTCGGAAACCCCAGTAAAATCAAGGGATTTCGGACACTGGAAAAGCAAAAAACAGGCCAAAAAGGTATCAGTGATACCATTCCAGTACCATTTTTCTGATTAAGTGAATAATTCCAAAGTGGCTTAACGCCCTCGTTTTTCCCTCTTAGAGGGTTTTGAACGAGGGCGTTTTTTATTTGTTTTTTACTCTCGTTCCCAAACAAGCCAGTTTGTACCCAGTACCGAGTGATACCAGTACGGCAGCACAGTTTTTATAAAAATATTCCTAAGTTGGGTTGAATTTTACCCCTCCAAATCTCCGAATAAGTGAAGGGACCTGAAAGCCCTTCACTTATTACGAAGGGAGAACTGAATACATGAACACAGAAAACAGAAAGGTAAAACGCTTTGAAATCTATCTCTACGACTTTGGCGAAAACGCAGGCTCGATCCAATGCGGCAGAAGGCCCGTCCTGATACTTCAGGATGACCGCTTTAACGAGAACAGCCCCACAACCATTGTCGCTGCACTGACTACCGCGATTAAGAAGGAATATCTGCCTTCTCATATCTTTGTCGGCGAGCGCTTTGGCCTGAAGAAAACTTCTATGGTTCTGCTTGAACAAATCCGCACGGTCAATCAAAATGATCTGCTGGAGTTCGTTGGTGTCCTGGATGACGACTATCTGATCTGTGCACTGAACAGAGGCCTCAAGAAGACCTTCGGCCTGTGGAACTACAACCCCCAAAACAAGAACTCGGTCCGTTGCCTCTGCCCGACGTGCATGCATGATTATATGGCAGACGGCTCGTATATCGTCCGCAGACTGAATCCTTTTCAGAAAGAAAAAGACGCCTGCGAAAAGTGCAAGCGCTCCGGATGGGACTACATTATAACCGAGAAAAAGTCGCACCAGCCAGGCTCCACTACCTTCCGTCAGTAAGAAAACAGGGTCCGGAAACCCTTAGAATAACTACATTTCTCCTTCCTTCTGATACCGGTCCCCTGGTATCAGAAGGATTTTTCTGTCGGAATTACGACCCTTCAAGATTTTTCGTAAAAAATGTGTTGTAACTATTGACATTACAACAGGAGGGTGCTATATTATCACTGAAAGATGTAACCACAATGGTTGCAACATATAAGCAAAATTATTATATCAGGAGGATTCAATCATGACTAACAAGGAAAAGGCCCTGGCGCTCATCAACACTTTCGCAACCGGAGATACCGAAAAAGCTGCTTCCCTTTTGGCAGAGGGCTACATTCAGCACAACCTGGCATACGGCACAGGCCGTGATGCTTTTGTCGGCAGCGTGGCATGGCTGGCTTCCGCGCCGGTGAAGACCACCGTAAACAACATCCGTGCCTTCGAAGACGGCGACAAGGTGTTCCTGCATACCGTTTACAACTTCGCCGGAGCCGGTGAACAGGTGGCTTTTGACATCTTCCGCATCGACGAGGACGGCCTGATTGCAGAGCATTGGGACAACCTCGCTGCCAAGGCGGATCCCAACCCCTCTGGCCATACGCAGACCGACGGTACGATGGAGAAGAAGACTGTCGATAAGGAAGAGACCCGCAAGGTCGTTGCTTCTTTCGTCGGCGACGTGCTGCGCGGCGAGAATCCCGACAGGCTCACCAGTTATTTTGAAGGCGACAATTATATCCAGCACAACACGGGTATTGCAGACGGCCTCTCCGGGCTTGGCACTGCGCTGGCCGCTCTTGCTGAACAGGGCATCCAGATGATCTACAATAAGACACACTATGTCCTGGCGGACGGAAATTACGGTCTCGCTGTCAGCGAAGGCACCTTCGGCGGAACTCCGACCACCTATTACGATCTGTTCCGGGTAGAAGACGGCAAGATCGCTGAGCATTGGGATGTCATGGAGACACTGGCCGCTGAGGATACCTGGCAGAACCGGAACGGCAAGTTCTGAGAAGTAACCATTGAAATTACAGCAGGTCTGATGTATGATGTGCAGTGGAAACGGAGGGCTTAAGTCATGCAGATCTCAAGCAGATTTACCGTGGCACTGCACATCTTCACCTGTGTGGATGTCTTTAAGGATCAATATAAAGTAACCAGCGACTTCCTGGCAGGAAGCATAAATACGAATCCGGTCATTATCCGGAAGATCCTCTCGCAGCTCAGCAAAGCGAACCTGATTACAGTTGCGAGAGGTACCGGAGGCGTCACGATCAACCGTCCTCTCTCAGAGATCAGCTTCTATGATGTCTATCAGGCAATCGAGCCGGTGGAAAACGGAGACCTGTTTCATTTCCATGAAGCTCCCAATCCGGAATGCCCGGTCGGTCGGAATATCCACAAACTGCTGGACGGGAAGCTTAAGAGCATCCAGAACGCCATGGAGGATGAGATGAAGAAATATTCTCTCGCGGATCTCCACAGCGGAATGGAAGAGCTGCTCGAAAAGGAAGAGTAAGATGCTTGAAAGCCTTCGGAGACCCCGAAGGCTTCCCTTTTGTATAAGGAGCGATTCAGATGGAAACCAAGGACTATTTCAGCTTTCTGGTCAATGAGATACATACAACCGTCGTAGCCACCGTTGATGACGAGGGTCTTCCCGTCACAGCCGCGATCGATATGATGGATTACGACGAGAACAGTCTTTATTTCCTTACCGCAAAGGGAAAAGGCTTTTATGACCGCCTCAAAAAGAGAGGCTTCCTTGCGCTTACCGCCATGAAGGGCGAAAATACAATGTCCAGCGTGGCGATCTCTGTTCGTGGCAGAGTTCGGGAACTTGGATACAACAAGATACCGGAGTTCTTCGAAAAGAATCCGTACATGCATGAGATCTACCCGACGGAAGAATCCATGCATGCGCTGACGGTATTCCAGATCTATGAAGGAACCGGGGAATGGTTCGATCTGCGGGAGAAACCGATCGAACGAGCTTCCTTCACTTTCGGCGGCGCAGAGAAAAAAACGGAGGGCTATTTCATCACGGATGCCTGCATCGGCTGCGGCAGCTGTGCGGCAGTCTGTCCGCAGAGCTGCATCAATACGGACAGCATTCCCCATGTGATCGGGCAGGAACATTGCCTGCATTGCGGGAACTGCTTTGAAGCCTGTCCTACAGGGGCTTTGGAAAGAAGGTAACACTCATGAAAGAAATGACGCAGAACGAACGTCTGGATCTTCTGGTAGAAGAATTCAAGGAAGACTCTGTTCAGTACAGAAATCTGGAAACGCCCGGGGATACCGAGGGAAAGAAACGGATCCTCCGGTCTCTTATGAA
>JAFUCG010000139.1 GCA_017459795.1 Erysipelotrichaceae bacterium
CAGAAAATATGGCTTTAACATTAAAAGCCAGTTATTAAAACTGTGTATCATCTTTCCGGCAATATCATATGCGATTGCCTGGATATGTACCAGATTTTAACAGCGCCTTTCAGATGACAGAATAAGTCTCTTTGGGTTAATATGTATATAACTACACCAAGGAGAGAAAATATGTTCGCTGATTATCATGTTCTCTGTAATTATTCTTCTGACAGCTTCGTTACCATGGAACAACAGGTTCTCAGAGCCATTGAACTGGGTTTACAGGAGGTGTGCTTTACTGACCACGTAGACTATGGGGTTAAGAAGGACTGGTCTGAAGGAAATATTGACTGGGTGGAAATGAATGGTAAGAAGTATTCGGCTACCAATGTTGACTACGAGCCGTATTTCCGAGATCTGGCGGAAGTGAAGCGGAAATATGGTGATAAGATCGTCATCAGACAGGGTCTGGAACTTGGTGTACAGACAATAACCATACCTCAGTTTGAAGACATGTGGAAGAAATATGGCGATAAGCTGGATTTTACCTTACTGTCAATGCATCAGGTAAATAATGAACAGTTATGGAATCAGAAGTTTCAGAGTACAAGAACGCAGAAACAGTATAATGAAGAATACTATGAGGAAATACTCAGAGTAGTTCAGCAGTATAAGAAATACAGTGTGCTGGCTCATCTTGACCTGATCATAAGATATGACCTTAAGGGAGCTTACCCGTTTGAAGGGGTAAAGGACATCATTGCGGAAATATTAAAGGTAGTCATAAGAGATGGCAAGGGCATTGAGCTAAATACCTCAAGCTGGCACTATGGCTTAAAGGATACTCAACCTTCAAAAGCCATCTTAAAACTGTATAAGGATCTTGGCGGCAAGATCATAACAGTCGGCTCTGATGGCCACTCGATGCAATATGTGGCTGATCACTTCAAGGATGCCTACGACATCTTGAAAAACGAAATTGGCTTTGAAGAGATCTATACCTTTGATCACATGGAACCAATTGCTCATAAGTTATAAGAAAAAGAGAACCCTGTGGATATCCACAGGGTTTGTGCTTGTTATTCTGCTTTAGTGAAAATGGTTGCGTTTTCGTAACCGCCGAAGTCGTTTTCACGGCTCCACAGTAATATTGTTTCACTGTCTGGGGTAAACCAGCCATATGTGTCAACTTCTATGCCATCAACGATCATGCCGTTGTATAATAATTCACCATTAGTCTGAATGCGTCCGGTAGCTGACATCTGCTTGTCGCTGGACTGGATGTTGATCAGATAGCTGTGATCGATGTCGTCAAGCTTCTGAATGAACATGGTCAGATCATTGTTCTTGTCAATCCAGGTTCCTGAATAATACTGATCAAGAGATTCGTAATCAGTATTGTCTTCATATTCATACTGTTCAATTTCTACAGGTTCATCAAATAACTTCAGATTAGCAGTATATAATGCATCAGCCTTGCCATCAGTGATTCTGACATCTACCTGAGCCTGGCCCATGTAGAAGGTGTCTTCTTCATTATTTAACTGCAGGTTCTGTGAATAAGTACCGCTGCCTGCTTCAGGTCTGATGTAAAGAACGTTGTCAATGACTTCTGCCCAGGCATCTACATCGTTAGTATACATTGAACCGCTGTCTTCCCACTCGTATCCTTCAACAATTGGTAAGGTAGCTACTGCTTCACCGTTTTCAAACTTGACCCAGTCAGCTTCAGTAAACGGTTCTACCGTAATGCTCTTGATGAAGGCTCTTACTTCCGGATCATCCATGGTCAGCTTTTCAGATTCTTCACCATAGTTCTGTAATACAACGTTAATGGTACCGAAATTGCCTGTGCATTCAGCTGTGTATGATACCTGTTCGTTAAATGTTCCATACCATAATGTCCAGTGATAGTCGCCATTGTCAATTGGATCAAGGTCATGAGTGTTTTCATAGAACTGACGGTTTGAAATGACAAATTCACTTGGTAAGAAATACAGGGCTGAAACACTTGGCTTCTTCATGAGGTCATCAGCTGTACCCTTAACGATGACAGCGTTGAAATCGGTAGAATATTCACCGATGTTTGCCTGTGACCATCCCTCAGGTACTAAGGCTGAGATACGGCCGAAGTCTACTACCGTACCCTTGACTTCAGGTTCAACCGGATCTTTCTGACCACCGTTTCCGCCTGTACAACCACAGACTGTTAATAGCATGAATGCGGTTAATAACGTAATTAATAATTTTTTCATTTTTGCCTCCTTATTGTTTATTTATCTGTGTAAACACTGATACCTGGCTATTGTATGGTTACAGATTCGGTAACACTGTAATCGCCATAGTATATATCAGCGTTGTAGACATCCTTAGTAACATCCTTTGTATCAACGAAGGCTCTTACTCTTACATCATATTCCTCAGCGGTTAAGTCACTGACGGTAAATGATGTACCTCCATTAAATATTACCTGTTCCCACTTTTCCTGGCCCTTTTCGCAATATTCAACTACGTAGCCACTTATGCCTGAGGCATACTGGTCTTTTACACTTAACTGAATACTGTTTTCAGAAGTGCTGATGGATGTTATTTCTGCCTTCTGCGGCTTGATGCCGAAGTGGGCAAATAATGCCGGTTCAAATGAATTGCCATCAGTGTCGCATAATTCAACTAGCGCAATGCCGCACTGGACATTGTTACTGAATTTCAGGGTGTAATCCTCATTTTCAACAAGCTTACTGTTGCCCTTGGCCAAAACTGTAAGAGTGGTTGTTACAGGTTCACCAGTGTATTCCAATATGGTATTAACTGGTATGAATCTTTCCGGTACAGGCTTACTGACATTAATTGCCATGATGGTTGTACCAATGCCATCAACTGTTGCACAGATATGACCTGTGCCATGTTTTTTGGCGGTAATGGTAACACCGGTTCCGGTTTCATTAACCTCATAGGCAATGATGTCTTCAGAGCCCGGTGTTAAGCTCCATTTGATTTCAGGGTTACCGAGATACATGTTGGCTGCGGCTCTGAAATACAGATTAACGTTAGTCTTATTACTGCCTTGTTTGGTTGAAAGGGTACTAGTGGCAGTAGAGAGAATGATCTTCATGTCTCCCGGTACCGGTTCACTGTAGCCCTTGATCGGGAAGTTATCGTAATAAATCTTGCCGCCAAAGGATGTATATGGGTCTTCTTCCATGTACATGTCAGTAATGTCCTTATAGTCATGCCAGCCGTCTTCATCATAGCCAAAGCTTTCACCCTGGTTGATTACGGCCTTCTGCGTAACATAACCCGGCAACATTACCGCAATCGGCATGTTAACATCATACCACACATCCTCTTTTACTGTAACAACAATCGAATAGTGCTGGCCTTCCTGTAAGAATGCCGGATTCTGCAGGAATATCTTATGTAATCCCGGATATTCGAAGGTAACCTTACCATTTTCAGCCAGGTAACCGTCCTCCGGGCTAGTATAATCATCATTGAGAATGTAGACAGAATATTCAACTTCATTGTTCAGCATGCCGGTAACACAGGAAATGCTCGTCAACATTAACGGTTCCTCTACCGGGAAGATGTTGGCCATTCTGACTAAGTCTTCATGCTGGGTAACTCTTACCTGTGAATTGGACATGTAGTCATGCTGGTCAATGTGAGTGCCGGTACTTTCCTCAAATACGAATGATTCAGGTGTGGTTAATGACATGTCAAAATATGACAGCCAGAAGTAACCGGAACCTACCATTACCGGGTTGCCGTTTTCATCCAAGACAGTATTTCCCTTGTCATCTTTCTTTTCTACCGGTATGCCCCAGTGCATGTTGCCTGAAGCAGGGAAGTCTTCTTCACCTGAACCCCAGCTGTTCTTAACCAGCCAGGCACCATTTTCCGGCGGCTGATGTTCAGAAATGAAGTTTTCCTTAGGATAGTTATCATCCCAGCCGACGATGGTAACGGCGTGATTGGCTGAAGCGGCGTCATTCCAGGTGTAATGAGCCCAGTTTGTTAATTCAATGAAGACGCCTTCGGTAGTATCCTGATTTGGTAATGAGGTGTCGGCACAGAAGGCGATCATGACACCTTTCTTATCAAGTAACTGTTCCTTGATCAGGTTTGTTCCCTTTTCATAATAGCTGTAGGCATTATTGAAGTTTCGCTGGGCAGGTGATGGCAGTATTATTGAATCCTTTAAGAGGAAGTCATGCTTGAAGCGGTATTCCTCAGGAATCGTCCAGTCATCTTCAGCCGCATAGCTGTAGTTTATGAATGAACCATCCAGGTAACGGTAATCAGCCAGACTGTTTGCCCCACGGTACTTGAAGTAGTCATTGTAGTCTTCCTTGTTCTCATAGGAAGGTCCGATGCCCTGAGAGAATGTGGCGGTTGCTAAGAAACCTGTTCCGCCGGTATCGTATACCTGACTTGAATCGGTAATGTCCTTTGGCGTAATGCCTTCACCATTCTGCGGGTTTGTCGGATCATCTATCGGTACATTGGTAAAGTAAGCCAACTGTTTTTCAGATAAGTCCAATGTCTTCCAGGCATCTGGGTCATAGTCATATATTGAACCTAAGATGCTTATTTCAGCAGCTGCGATGGCCGCAAAGCCCCAGCAGGTGCCAAACGGGTTCTGGAAACGTACCGGAGTAACAAAACAGCGGTCACCGATCCCGTCACCGTTTGTATCAACACTGCGCAAGTCAAACTGCTCAGGAATTGGTCGCTCCCGCCATGACTCACTGTAGTCTTCCTGTTCTTGTGATGGGCTACAGCCTGTAGTCGCCAACATTAACGCGCACAATAATATGATAAAAACTTTCTTCATTAATTTTTTCACCTCAATTAATACTTATTTCACATACTTCCTTTTCTTAATTATGAATTATTTGGCTAATTAAATAAATAGATATTGAATTAATCAGCATGTCTGATAATGCCGGTTAACACGGGAAACACGCCATATTTCATATAATGTTCACGTTTTTTTCATTCCTGCTTAAAGAACTGATTCTATTATTTAGACATAGCCAATGATTATTGGCTAAAAATGAAAGGAAAGTGATTATGAAAATTAAAAATATAGTATTACTGATTATTGCAGGGCTGCTTATGTTCTGTGGGTGTACTAATACAGAAGAAAGCACAGAAGATACAGTGATTAGTGAAAATGAAAACTCGCAGGAAAGTGAAAGTGTTATTGAAACAGCCAGTAAGGATTGGGAATTTGATCTGGAGTTGATCGACATGAATAAATGGTCCTTCGACAGTAACAGTGATGTCTATTATCAGACAGACATTGCCTACTGTTCAAATCCTCTGGATGAGAACTATGAGACCTTAGGTATTTTTGTACCGGGGGCTTACATGAATGGCACTAAGAATTCTGATGGCAGCTATACCTGCGAAGTAAATTACAGCGGTACGGTTAACGGTTATACTGCCGAGAGTGCACCAATAGTCTTCCTGGTCAATACACCTGGCCATAAGGCTCAGGATGCACCGGACGGCTTTGTGAAAGGATGTACTTCCTATACTTCAGAAGGGTTCATTTATGTCGTTGCAGGATGCAGGGGCAAAGATGCCGGGGTACCTGCCGGGGTAACAGATTTGAAAGCCGCAATCAGATATGTTCGCTATAATGCCGGTGTAATACCGGGAAATATGGACAGAATTGCTGTATTCGGTCATAGTGGTGGGGGTTCACAGTGTGCGACATTAGGAGCAAGCGGTGACAGTGAACTGTACTATCCTTACCTGGCATCACTTGGTGCCGCAACAACCTCCGACAAGGTAAACGCCGTCATGTCCTGGTGTCCAATTACCAGTTTTGACACTGCTGATCTTGGCTATGAATGGAACATGGGTGTCACCAGGTCAGCTTTAAGTAGTGAGATGCAGATGATATCAGATTCCCTGGCAAGTGCATTTGCTCAATATGTAGATGAGATGAATTTTACTGATAAGGATGGCAATGTTCTGACTCTTGAAGAATCTGATGAAGGAATATACCAGAGTGGTTCTTATTATGAATATGTAAAAGATGTCATTGAAGAGTCCTTACAGAACTATCTGGCTGATGAGAACATGTCTACCTCACAGATAAGCTCCTACATTTCTTCATTAAACTCAAATGGTGAGTGGGTAAGCTATGATGACGGGGAAGTAACAATTGACAGTATTGCATCATTCGTTACTCGCTATAAGAAAGCTTCAAAACCGGTTGCGGCATTTGATAAGCTTGATGAAGGCGGTCATGAACTGTTTAATACCGGTGATGGGTCATTAACTCACTTTGATGAATATCTTTATGAAATAGTAAAGGGAACTTCCTATCAGCAGGTGATGGAAGAAGATCTTAACAGCACTGACTATTTAGGCAACAGTATTTCATACAGGGTAAAGATGTTTTCACCTCTATATTATCTGATGGAGAACAATGAGGGTTACCAAAGCAGTTCTGTTGCTGAGTACTGGCGTATCAGATCAGGCATAGAACAAAGTGATACAGCTTTGACTACAGAAATTAACCTGGCCCTGGCATTGGAAATGTATGGCGTTGATGTTGACTTTGAAACAGTCTGGGATCAGGGACACACCCAGGCTGAAAGAACAGGAAAAGGAAGTGATAACTTCATAGAGTGGATCGAAGAAATCTGGAATCAATAATATTTAAAGAGTCTGAATGTCTGTTTTTATAACAGACAGTCGGACTCTTTTTCTTAAGTATATGGGAAAAAGTAAGATATAAAAAATGATTAAACTAAAATATTTGTTAAAAATCTATGTTTTATAATAAAATTAAGTTAGGAGGACTTCTATTATGATGAAATTCGTAAATGTTCTGAAGAAAATCCAGGGAGCGTTTTTCTTCATTGGCTTAACAATAGTTGGATGCGGTTTTGTTATATTTAATCTGTTACCTATAATCATGCCTGACAAGTGGACTGATGAGACAAATAATCCTGTCATGACAATTGCCTTTATCGTAATTGGTCTGGCAGCTGCCATTTTCGGCATCTACAACATCATTAAGGTATTTAAGACAACCCCTGAAGAAGCCAATTACTTTGACAAGGTCAATACTGCTGAGGTAGATCCAAAGGTAGTTGAAGGAATCAAGAACAGTGGGGAACCGACGGAAGAATACTATTTCCATTTCTGCGGCAAGTTAAACCAGAGCTACATCATGGAAACACCGGACAGAAAGCCGGTATATGAAATGAACTGTGACAAGATGGGAGTCATCAATGACTACATCTACACTTTCAAGAGCCATGTTACTCATGATGAATTCACCTGCAACATCAGCCATACCGTAACAACATCAACTGAAAGCGGTGGCTTGGAACTGGTACAGAATTCATACTTCAATATCGATGGCATGAAGATCTGGGATTACATTGGTCAGAAGGGTTACTCAATTGAACCGTACATCGATGGCATTGCCTTCTCATACAAGGTAAAGCACTATGGTGTTGAAGTAGCCGAGATCAAGGCTGCCGGAACCAACATCTTGGAAGAATATGAAGGTAAGGGTGGCTTAAGAGACATCGCAATGATGGAAGGCTTATACAGGATCTATTGCCGTGAAAGCGATGTCGATGCCTGTGCATTGATAGCCTTCGCCGTAGCCAGAGTACAGATAATGTAATTATTTTTGAATTATTAAATCCGGAACATGAAGTTCTGGATTTTTTGTATCTCTTTAATTGCGCTTAAGTAAGGACATGACTATAATTGTACTGTTGTCAAAAACAGGAGCGTATGGTCATGGCCACATACAAGTCAAACGACCTCTTAAAAGGGGACATCAGAAAAACACTAGTTCAGATGGCACTGCCGTTAATGCTTTTCAATTCGGTCAGTGTCATTTATTCGCTAGTTGATTCCTTCTTTGTCGGCAAGTTAGGTGAATTACAGGTTGGAGCCATTTCAGTAATATCCAACATTAACATGTGCGGCACAGCCTTTGTGACCGGCTTATCAGCTGCCGGCATCAGTCTTTTAAGTAAGGCTGTCGGGGCAGGTGACATGAAAAAGGGTAATCAGATGGCTACCATACTGTTGGAAATAAGTATCATCATTTCCCTGATCATTGCCATAATATGTGTGATATTTGCCCATCCATTGTTAAGATGGCTGAATGTACCTGATGACATTTATCAGGATTCATACATGTATTTATTAGGTTTGGCACCAAGTTTCATATTCTCTTTCATTCTGACGATCTTTCAAACGATCCGCCAGTCAAATGGCGACAGCCGCTCAGCCGTAGCGTTGAACATTGAGGCATCCATCATTAACTGTATACTAGACCCATTATTCATCTTTACCTTTAAGTGGGGAATGTTTGGCGCAGCTCTGGCTACCTCAGTATCCAAATTATTGGTCTGTCCGTTTGCCATGAGAACGATGTTAAAAGACTATGGGGTTATTCATGTCGACTTTAAGAGATACCGTTTTTCAACCGAAATCTTAAAGGAGATATTCATCTTGGCCTTGCCGGCTTCAATGGGTTCATTCCTACTGGAGTTTGGTTTTACGATCATGAACAAGTTCATCTTAAGTTATGGCTCCATAATCATGTCTGCCTATGGAATCGGGGGCAGAGTAAGTTCATTATTCTCCATTCCAACCAATGCCTTAGCCAGCGCCCTGGCACCATTCATCGGTCAGTCCATTGGCGCAAGGGATTTCAAGAGAACCAAAGACTGTTTCAAACAGGCATTCTCCGTTGGCCTTATTGTGTGCGCCGCAGTTACGGTATTAGGATTATTGTTAAGCAGACCGTTAGTTGAACTGTTCTATCCTGACATCAGTACAGTACTGGCTGAAAATTCTATTGAGTACAGCCTGTATTCAGTAGCTACAACCGTATTCATGTTGTGGATGAATTACCTTCTGGCTGGATTTAATGGGGCAGGAGAAACAGGCAGCTCATTTGTGATCAACGTTACAAGACTCTGGGCTTTGAGAATACCGATGCTTTATGTCTTTGGGAAGTATACTGACTTTGGACCAACCGGCATCTGGATCGCCATGATTCTTAGCAACGTTGTAATATGCATAATTGGTCAGATCTGGTTTGAAATACTGTTCAGAAAGAAATACCATTTCAACGAAACAGATAACATGAAGGTTTCACTTTCCAAGTGAGACCTTTTTTTATGAAAAAACCGTCAGATGTGTGACGGTTCAGTTAGTGTATTTAAGTTCATGCTTATGGTGAACATAATCATGGTCATTCAGTTTCTTCTGAATGTTGTGGTTAAGATAGTTAAACAGCATGGCAATTACCAGATACAAACCCAGCATTATTACGGTTGTAAGGTAATTAAGATTCATGGCTGATAACTTGGAAGCTAAATCTTCAACAAACGGTACCCCGGAAGCGTTTCTTAGTAACATGTAATCCCAGCCGAAGTGATAATCAAGCGGTATGACGATTAGAGCCATTAACATATGCGGTATGAAACCCAATAAATAGTCAGTACGTTTTACTTCCAGCATGTTGGTAGAAATTACGGTGAAACCGGCATATACCATTACGAAGTGATACATTAATGAATGCCATGCTCCAAAGGTAAATAACGGATACCATTTAAGAACCATTGGGAATATCAGATAACTGATGCCGCCTAATACGCCGATCGTACTCATCCAGCTTAAGGCACATCGCTTGGCTTTGCCCTTGCCAAATGCAGCTATTGGCAGTACATACAGGAATATTGAACAGGTATCAAACGGTAATATTCCACCGGCATTGAAGCCCTGACCGGTTGTTATGTCCCAATATGATTCCCATGATATCTTGAAGATCTCCTCAATGATCAGATAAATGGCAAAAAACTTAAATATTCTTTCCGCTGTCTTAACACCCTTTTTTCTGGTAGCTTCCGCAAGAACAGGGAGTAAGATGATGGAAATAATAAGATAGAGAATGCGGATGACAGATTCAAAATCCTGTCCGTTATATCCAAAAATGTTGTATTTATAATCAAAGAATTCGTAATTCATTTTTAAACCTCTTAACTGATGGCCAACAGTTAGACATTATACACCTATCTGAAAATAATGAAAGTTAATCAGGTAAAAGTTAAGTAAATCTTAAAAGAGCAAAACAGATAGTATGTAAGGTTGGATTTGTTATAATCTAGGTGTAAAAAAGAGGTAAAAAGAAAATGATAAAGATTTATGGCATGCCTACCTGTCCGTATTGTGACTTTGTTCATGAGCAGGTCAAGGGACGCGAAGACGAATTTGAATACATCAACATTGGCGAAAACATCCGTAACATGAGTGCCTTTACAAGACTGCGTGACACAAGTCCGGTCTTTGACCGCTGTAAGAAGATCGGTGATGTCGGTATCCCAGCCTTTGTACTTGAAGACGGCACCGTCACAATTGATCCGGCTGATGTTGGCTTAATTGAATACGGCTCTGAAATTGCCTGTTCAATTGAAGACCATAAGAGCGGCAGAAAAGGTTGTTAATAAGACGAACATGACTGAAAAGGTCATGTTTTTTGTGTGCAAAGTTCAAAAGAGTGTGTCAGTATCAAAAATATGCCTTAGCGTATTGTGAAAAAGTAAATAAATAGAATAAAATATATATGATATGAATATGATTAATAATGAATAATGGAGGTCATATGAAAAAAAGATTAACCATTTTATTGGCGCTCTTACTTGTTCTGACATGCTTTGGCTGTAATGGACAGAAGACACCTGATGAAAAACCGGCAGAACCGGATGAACCGGTTGTAGTAGATTCTGAAACAGCCATGGATAATTTCCTGGCTAAGCTGGATAAGTATAACTACGTTGTTGAATCCAGAGATTATGCAAAGCTGAATGTTTATTCTAAGGACCTGGTTTACTTCTCTCATTATCCTGGTTCACAGTTAAACATTGCCTTTGTTACATTAAAGGATGAAACCTTCCATGGATATCTTGATGAAGGTGAAATGAATGACATTGATTTCTACGCTCCTGGTAATGCCGCAGATTCAGTAATGAACATCCTGCCTAATAACTGGGTCAACATCGCTGAAGGCAATATCTGGAACATCTTCTATAACAATCCTAATGATCCATTGGAATTCACAACTAAAGATGAACAGGTTAAAACCAACTTACTGACCTTGTCAGGTACAACTACCAATGCCTTGGAAGTAATGGAAGAAGTACACATGAAGTTAGACCAGGGCGATCCAAATACAGCTCACTTTACAGCTGCCATTGGTGACATGGGCATGTACCATTATGATGACCTTGACTTAACCATCAGCTTTGGCAAGGCTACATCCGATGAACGTATTGACAAGTGGTTAAAGAACCCGGAATATCCGGCAAAGAGAACCGGCTGGGATGTATATGACCTGTCTAACTTTGACGCAGTCTTCATGAGAGACTATGGCGAACTTGCCGTACCGTTTCCTGAATTTGCCAGCTATGCGCTGATCTTTGATAAGAATGCATATTCAGAACGTGGCGAATTTGAAGTTTATGATGCTCACGCAACCGAAAAGGATGTCGAGGATTACATTAACGTTCTGTTAAAGAGAGGGTATGAAAAGGTAACACTGGACAATGGCAATACTGCTTACCGCTTATTGTTAAGAGAAGAAAAGAAAGCTTCTGCAGAACTGGAAGTCAACTATGACAACGGCTTCTTAATGGTAGGCAGAATGCATTATGAAATTCCTGTATATGAAGGCATACCGGCTCTTAATGAAGCACTGGTTGCCAATGGCTTTGTTGAATTAAAGGATACAGATATCTTTGAAGGCTGGACAGCTCGCGATACAGCCGTACCAAGAAGTGAAGGCTGGTTATACTATTTCAACTACGACATGTACATTACCATACAGCTGACCTTTGAAGATCATGATGCTGCACTGGCTTACTTAGAAGAATATGGCAGCCGCATGAAGGAAATTGGCTATAGAGAAAGCTATGCTCCAAACGGCGCTTCCTATGAAAACTCTAACAGTTTCAAGTCATATAATTACCTGTTTAATGAAGAGGAAGATGGCTTAGTACAGATCACCTTCAAGAATGAAAGATCATTAACTCCTGATGAAGTTAATAACATGCTTAAGGAACATGGCTTACCAGAAGCTAATGTTCATGGTGACATTGGAGCAAGAGATCAGACTATTTACACTCATAATCAGAGTGGCTTCATAGGACTGAAGATGTTGGTTTACCAGCCATTTGATACTCTGGATGAAGCATATGCATACCTTGATGAATATGTTGCCAGAATGGAAGAGCAGGGATATGATTACATCAATCCACAGACTGTAGGTTCATACAGAACATACGCCTACCTGAATGAAGAACTGCATAAGTATGTCGGCTTCGACGTATTTGAACAGAGAGGTCACGCCACAGTTACATTGGAATTCTTCTCCGGTGAAAATGACAGTGACGCTCTTTTAAGCAGAATAGGTAAATAATAAGTAATTCAAAGAATGTGAAAAAGGGAGAAACTTCAGGTTTCTCTCTTTACTTTGCGTTTGATGATATAATTATCCTGTAAAAAAAAATAATAATCCTGCGTAAGGTATTGCTTGTTACGTAACGTCATGAAGTAGAATTCGTGGTGTAAGGAGGTAAGGGTCATGTCAATGTATACGACGGGAGAGGTTGCCAAGCTTTGCGGTGTAACAGTCCGGACGGTTCAGTATTATGATGCAAGAAACATCCTGATACCAAGTGAGCTTTCTGAAGGAGGCAGGCGGCTATATTCGGAAGATGATCTGAAGCGCATGAAGATCATCTGCTTCTTAAGGGAACTGGACATGCCAATTGAGGCCATCAGTAAGGTCTTAGAGGAAGAGCATCCTGAAAAAGTGCTCTCCATGCTCATGGAACAGCAAGAGAGTGTTCTTTTGTATGAAATATCCGAGAAACAGAAAAAATTGAATAAACTGCATGAGTTAAAAAGCGGCTTAAGAAGCAAGGGAGAATTTTCTCTTGAATCGATCGGTGATGTCGCAGTATACATGGAAGGCAAGAAGAAACTGAAGAGGATGAGATGGATGATGATCATAACCGGTCTTTCGGTAACATGTTTTCAGTGGGTTTCCATCATTTTCTGGATCGTTAAGGGTATCTGGTGGCCATTTGTTTTGTGGCTTCTCATAGACATTATCTGGGCCATAACAGGAATTATGTATTATTTCAATCATGTAAAATTCATCTGTCCGGAATGTCATGAGGTATTTAAACCGACACTTAAGGAAGCTTTCTGGGCAAATCATACACCGACAGCCCGTAAACTGACCTGTACTTCCTGTGGTCATAAAGGCTTCTGCGTGGAAGTCTGGGGAGGTAATGATTAATGAGTGCTTTTGAGAATATCGTTATTGGTAAAGCCAGTATCCCATCACTGGTTATTACCGTCATTCTGATGATTGTAATTCCGTTAGGCTTCTATTTATATTGGCGTAGGGAGCATAAGGAACAGACAAAAATCAGCTGGCTTATTGCCGGGGCAATTGGTTTTATTGTTTCAGCCAGGGTTTTGGAGCTTGGTGTACATTATTTATGCATCATCATGGACAATCCTGTTTCAAGATTCATAAATGGAAATACAGCGGCATTTGTCTTATATGGCATCACCATGGCAGGTGTTTTTGAAGAATGCGGACGTCATGTAATCATGAGGTATATCCTGAAGAAGAACCGTACACCTGAGAATGCGGTCATGTACGGAATCGGTCATGGGGGAATAGAGATACTGACAGTACTTTTACCGGCAATGATTCTCTATCTTGTCATCGCGGTCCTGTTTTCCAGGGGAGATTTACAGACCGCACTTAAAACTCTGAACATTACCGAAGAGACTGCAGCTGCAGCACTGCCAAGTGTTCAGGCAGCTGCCTCATTTGATTATTTCGTGATGGGGATGAATGTAATTGAACGCCTGCTTGCGATGTTTGCTCATATAGGGCTTACGGTCATCGTTTATTATGGTGTAGTAACAGGTAAGAGAGTTTATCTGCCTTTAGCCATTGTGTTACACATGTTAATGGATACTTTCCCGGCAATATATCAGAGAGGCTTGTTGCCGCTATGGTCAGTTGAACTTTGGGTTGCTTTCTGGACTGTCGCAATCATGCTCGTTGCGGTAAAACTCTATAAGAAACTGAAGCAACAGGAAATGAATTGAAATAACCAGGATAATGAGAAGAAAAGGGCGTGTCCACTTAGGTCACGCCTGTTTCATTATCTGGTTATTGTTTCTTTCTTCTTCTTATTATTACTATTATTAACATCGCTACCAGTGAAGCAACTAACATACCTATATAGAGGAATAGATTACTGTTATCACCGGTTTCAGGTGTTTCAGGGTCAACTGGAGTTGGATCAACCGGTACATCAGGTTCCTTTTCCTCTTCAGCGGCCTTTATTGTAAGTGTCGTCGATACTTCACCATCATCAAATGTGATTGTTACATCATGTTCACCTTCAGCTAACTGTTCCATCATTTTCTTCTTAAGAGTAATGAGGGTACTGCCGCTTTCAGCACTGTAGTCAGTATTAAGAGTTAACTCCTTACCGTTAATGATAACGGAAGTGAAATGTGAGTAACAGGTTTCTTCATTTCTGCTGCGAACGACTTTAATCAGATGATCTTCATCGCTGCCTTTCTGCCATATACCATCAGCTCCTTCAGTGATTTCATAGCTTATATCCTGTAACTCTGCTAAAGCTTTAGGATACATGTATACCGGTTCACCGGTTAATGGCATTCCTTCTTCATCTATTAAATAGAATCTTACAGCTAATACTTCATCCTGTTCAGCCCTGTTCCAGATAGGGGTCAGGTCATACATTACCGCATGCTTGTCATTATCCGGGTCACTGGTAACGTGAGTAAGATCAATGTCAGATACAGATGACTGCTTTGTATCATCCTTATACAGAATTTCAACGGCTAACTTGTTTAATCCCATGGCTTCTTCATTAATGTTGGTTATGCTTAAGTCAGCGTAATGCTTATCACCCAACACTATCTGAGAACCTTGTAAGGTCAGGCTGTTGTTATATACTGGCGTAGCCAGCATTGTCTGGGCATCGCCCCGGTATTTAGGTGATATTTCTACTCTGACTTCATGGATCTTGTTGGCATCCCAATAATATGGAGCAGCTACTATAAGATCAACGGTTACACTGTCGCCGCTGTAGAGCTTTCCATAGTTATGTTCCATTTCAGTTCCCATGTCATACCACTGCTTATTGCCAGGATTGAAGTACAGTTCGTGCATGTCGTAGCCGTTTTCATCTTTTATCGTGAAGGCTACCGGACCTTCAATGGCATAACCGATGTTACGGAAGGTGATCTGTACAGGCAATACATGTTCATCGGTATAGTAGAACAGATCAGAGAATTCAACGTTTGTGGTTACCATGCCGCGCTTTAAGTTCTGTTGCCACTGGTAAATGTCATTTTCGGTAATGATCTTGCCATCAGCTGACAGGCTTACTTCCGGTGTAGAAGCATAGACAACTGATAAACCCTTGGAATTACAGGTTGCACGGTTGAATACAGCCGCAAAGGTACAGATGTCCGCATTCTTAACGAATATGTCAAGCGGTCCGTGTAATATTGCCTGATTTGTCTTTGTGGAACTGTCATAGCGTCCTTCCAAGGAATAGACCTGAAGGTTAGAACCCTTGAGTGTGTTTTCGCCGGTTTCCATGTTTACATCATAAGATGTAGTGGTGCTTACGATACAGATTCCGCTGTTATCATCAGTAGCGACGAATTCATAGGTATTGTCACGGTTGACCAGGCCTTCGCCGTTTTCAACCTGGGTAAATCTCATGCCATAGCCATACTGGTCATAGCTATTTGGATATTTCTCCAGGAAATAAAGCTTACTGGCTATGATGGCATAGTTGGTATTATTGGCATAACCCCAGTTGGTCAGGTAGTTTTCATTTTCGGAAAGATTATAACCTTGTACATCAACTGAGAAACGGCATCTTGGATTGTTTTCATCAAATGAGCCGTCAGCCATGTAGCCGTCAATTACCAAGGTATCAGTGGTAGTATGAGAACGGTTGGTAACGAAGAATGAAGGTTCCCCATTCACAATGTCACCGCTGGTAAAGATGGTACCCTTACCCATGACAATTTCTTTTTCGTTTGTACCGAAGACACAGGCTTCAGCTTCACCTAAGTACTGATATGAATAAGATTTCTGGTAAGCGACGGCGATATTGCCATCATTACCGGCAACTCTTGGATTAAAGTAATAATATTTTCCTACATCAGGTAGCGGTGATTTAACGGCAGCCTTGCGAACACTGTCGTTATCCAGGTCCACAACAATGCCCTGTACCCTGGTCGTCCTGGTACGTGAATCAATGGTTGTATTATTGCGGTCAGCCACAATGCAGCCAATATAGAATAAGTTATCATCACCGCTTGAAGCGGCAACGTCAAATTCGGTTACATCATAATTCATTAATGACGGTAATTCATAATAGTCATCCATGAATTCCCCTGTTTCAGGGTTCTGCTTCTGATAAATGACCTTGGCCTTGCCATCGATGCTGGCAATTCTGAATAAAGCCGTGGTCTTCTTTGTTGAAACTATCTGAACCTGACTGTCTGAGAATGTGTCATTGGAAATGGCCTTTATGGTCTGAATGTCATTTACCTTTGTTATCTCAGAAGTCAACAGGTTGGATTTGTAATGGTTAAGTGTTGTTTCGCCATCGCCAGCCAGTAACAGTGTGCCGTCTTCATTAACACTTGCCAGATCCATGTCAATGAACTCAATTTCATCATCAGGCTGACTTACCGGTTCATCAACCAGTTTATCCGGGTGAGTGTCATATAGTCGCCATGGCCCGAAAGTGTGACTGAACAAGTTGAAACTGAAGAAGGCAATTGCTCCTGAAACTCTTACTGTGGCAAAGGAGTCAATTAAGAATCTGATTCCATCTTTTCCTTTTTCTTCAACAGTTCCCTGAATGGCCGCAAAATCAATTTTTGCACCTCCAGCCGCTTCAATTGAGCAGATTCCCTTTAAACCGACACCTCCATAAAGCTCAAGACCGGCTATCAGGTCATAACGTTGGGTCAATGTGTGGTCAGCTGCTGCGAAGGCTGCGCCGATGCCATCTGACAGTTTATTCCAAACCATGTTGGCAGTAATGGCGCTCTTGAATTCACCAAAGACATTAAAGCCCAGATAGAATGGAATTATAATTGGTACTGATACTAGGAAATACTGGGTAACTCCACCTGAAAGCTTGGCATCAAAGATACCGCCAAATGAGCCATCAAAGTTTCCGGTTTTCTCATTATATATACCAGTGCAGAATAATGAGAAGCTGGCATTGAAGGACCAGTATTTATCTCTGGCTAAGGAAATGCGCTTACTGTCGTTCATCTGACCTGTTCCGCTTTTGAAACGGTCTGCCTTACGCCAGAATTCCTGCTTGAACGGTTCAAGAACACTTTCTGTTTCAGCACGGGTCTTTGGGTTCCAGCTCTGCTCAAACAGGGAAGAGTACGAGGTTGATAAACTCTCTATGTCAAAGGTTGCGACAATTATGAAACCGCCTTCCGGGAAAACACCAATGGTTACCGGAATCTTAAGGTAGTTAACTGTAAGAGAAACGATACCGCTGCCGCCCATGATATCAGTAAGAGGTATTTCCTTATCTGTGCCGGTTAACGGTAATTCTTCCTGGGAAGTTCCCGGCTGCATCAAGGCGTTTTTAACTGTTACATATGGTAAGAGATACTTATTACCGTCAATGTCAAAGTATAATACATCATCCTGGGCTAATAAGCCGCCTTTCTTTAACCAGTCTTCAGATTGGGCAAACATGTAGGAAACCGTATCACCAAGATCGATCTTTGAATGGTTTTTAAATGTGGTAATACTTCTTTCCTTATTATCATCTTTTAAGGTAATGCTTTCAGGCAGACTCTTATTGCCTTTTGCGGTAACTATTACTCTCATGTCCAAAGGCTGGCTTCCTGTTTCAACAAGATAGAGTCCGGTATCTTCCGTTAACATGTCTTTACCGGCCAAGTCTGCACAACGAAGGTATACATCATTTTCAGGTGATTCCTTCAGACGGAAGTACAATATGTCACCTGGAGTAATTCTCTTGTCCAGAATTGTCTGGGCACGGTAATTTTCTGCCTGAACGTCTATCATGATGTAATCAACATCATTCATCTTGTCAAAGCCAGCCAAGCCAGGCAAATTACCATCAGTAGTATACTGTGATCTGGTAACGGTGTTGCCGCTGGCGTCCTTATAGGAAATGGTTACTAAGGCAGCGCCAATACCTTCACCTGATTCATCTTCAACTCTGACACCAACGGAATTACGGTCTATGACGAAGATGTATCCTGTGGCATTACTGTCACTTTCAATTACTTCAATCAGATGATCCTTGGTTTCGTGTAAACCAATGGCTGCGGCTAACTGTCCTAACTCACCGGTTGTCAGTAATTCTGAACCAATGGCTGAACTGTCATAGTCAAAGCCACCCTTGGCTAAGAAAGTATCAATGGCAGTTATGAACTTATTGGCACTGTCTAATTCAACAGGTTCAAAATTAAGCAGACTGTCAATGTCTTCCTTAAGCTTTGTACGTAAGGTACTGTTAAGGAGCTGTCCGCTGGCGATTTCTTCTTCAGAGTCTATTTCCAGATCCAGAGAGTAATCGGCAGGGGCATTCAGAATTGGACCAGGTTCAAAAGCCGGGATATCCTGTGGTTCCGTTTCTGCAGCCGGTCCTTCGTTTTCGACGGTTTTTTCCTGCTGTTCACCTGAAACAGGGGTTTCTTCGTTTTCAACAGTTTCCTGTTGCTGGTTGGAAACGGCCTGTTCTTCATTTTGCTCATTAGCAATGGCATAATCATCGGTAGCTTCACTGTTTTCAGCTGCTTCGACTTCAACATTTTCTTCCTGCTGTTCGGTAGTTACTGTTGAGTCATCCGGAACCTCATTGTTTTCCGCAAAGGTAAAATTCAATGAAGTGAACATCATTGTAATGACCAGGATTATCTGAATAAATTGTTTAGTATGTTTCATAGCGTTACTCCTCAGGTTAAGGGTCGTTGTTTTTTAAACATTAATTAAAAAAATATTACCATAATAAACGGAAATAATAAAAGGCTGTCTAATTTTTAAGACAGCTTTATAGGTTATTGAGATTGTCGTAGATGCCAAAGTCCAGAGCTGAGAAGGCATCATTGGTTAATGAGTTGATGTTGGTTTCCATGAAGTCAGGATCGTATTTCCACATCTTGTCATTTAAGGCATCATAGTAGAACACAAATTCACGCTGAGCAGTGTAGGTCTTGCCTTCTTTCAGGCATTCGTCTATGAGCTCATTGAAGTATGATGTTGCATGCTTGAAGGATAGAGCATGATATGTGTTATAGTCGCTTTCAGAAAGTTCTTTCTGTTCTTCAGCGCTTAAGCCTGTTTCCTCAGTGATTCTGGCAGTTACCTCTTCATTTCTGGTATCGATGTATTTCCGGGCATACTTGCCAATGTCATAGCCGGTGATGATGACACTGACTACTTTCTTTTCAATGCCTCTTGTTTCTCCTTCATAATCTCTTTCGCCGGTAACCTGATATTCAAGTTCGGAAATCATCTGATTAATGGTTGGCAGACACTCAGAAGGTACCGGTAAATTCTCACTGACAATGGATGGAACTCTTACACACTGACTCAGATATTTTTCTACTGCCTGAGAGGCAGTCTTCTTATTCTTTCTTTCCTGTTGCTTGCACGAGGTGAAAGTAAGCACTGTTAAAAGAGCTAGTGTAAGTATCAGGATCTTTCTCATTATCTTCTTCATATCTAGTTCTCCCAGTAATAAAATCTAATTAAAGTATAACAGTATTGTTATATAGAAACAAACAGGCTGAAAAAATGATAATATAATAATGACAATTGAAAGAGGAACCGCCCATGCAGGAAAAGACAAGGTTTTTTGAAGTTGTTACAGAAGCTAGTGAGAATGATGAAAGCCTCTACGAAGTAGAAGGCATCTTTTTCAGACCTTTGGAAGTAAGTGCAGAAGAAAAAAGCGAACTGCTTAAGAAGGTAAGTGAATGGGAATTAATAGACAGCTATGAGTATTGTGACGAAGATCTTGCATATGATGATAAAACTGAAGGCAAGGGCGAAAGAGTCATCACTGATGAATTACTGGCCAGTTTCATTGTCGGAAGCTTTATCAGTAATCAGGTTCGCGGCGGCTATCTGTTCAAGGATGGCCAGTTTGCCGGAATGATAATAGAAACGGAAAATGTTTCCAGCTATGGCATGTCAGTGAATAAGAGCAACGGTTTGGGCCTCTTACTTACAGATGGCAGAAAACTTGGTAAGACAGATTATCACTATTTCCATAGCGGCACCGAATCTTCTGAAAGTAGATCTTCAGAATATACATTAAGACATAAATAGAAAAAAGAGCCGCAGGTCAATAGATGACCAAGCCAATAGGCACGGCTCTTTCCTTTTCTTCAAAGCTGTAACGGTCTCTGTCAGATATCTTTAGCTTTCTCTTATTTCTGATGAGTATCTGAGCAGAACCTCCTCCATCCAGATTAATGCCATTATGCATATTAACTATCTGACATATTTCACTCATTTCCCTTAATGAAACTCCACTGCTTTCTTTTCCTTTTTCGTGTCCGTATTTTCCAGCCCCTTCAGCCCATATTATCATCGGTCTGTTATCTTTATCAGCCCCTAGGGCAATACGCGGTGCACGGGATTTTTTGAAATTCAGAGGGTATAAGGAAGGAGGATAACTGATTCCCGGTTTCTTGAAATCATAGAATCTGGAAATGAATCTTTCAGTCTTCTTACCATCTATTATCAAGCTGTTACCAACCTGTAATGCAAAGCTGACTTCTTCCATTCCTGAATATGTAACTTCATCGCCAGGATTAACATTTACATCTTCATTTACCTTAATGACAAAACCGCTGGCCGGTATTTCACTGTTACCATTGTTTTTAACGCAAACGACCTTATTGCCGATTATTACGATATCCTTACTGCCTGAAGGAGTAACTTTGTACATTGGCCGGCAATACGTGGTTCCCTTTAGTTCTTCATCTTTAATGAATATCCTTAATTCACTTAAGCTGACTTTTCTTATCTCAACCTTACCGTTTCTGACAATGAGAGCTTCTCGCTCATAAAGCGGCGGGCAAATGATCTTGCCGTCTTTTACCATTAAGCCAAATGGTTCACCAACCTGGTCAAATACCGTAGCCGTATCAATGAAATCCATGATGAAGAAACTGCTGTTGACCTTGAGTGCGGCTTCCTTGTTTGTTTCGGTAAGGAAACCGGCTTTCTTACCGACCGGAACGATCTTGGTGGTATTTAACTTACCGAAAGCGGTCTTCAAACAACCTCTCTCTTCCAGGTATTCATATAACTCTTTGGAAGTGTTGTTTAGAAAATGAGGCTGCCTTTTTATGAACCTGACACCTTCCTTTAATAAGATGGTTGCCCTGGTAAGCTTATCGGTTATCTTACCGTATTTCTTTTCATCTGCTTCATATTCAAATGAACATTCATCAGGCAGGTAGAAAAGAACCACGTTGCCAAAAATGAAAGGGAAGGCATCTACCATGTTATTGCGGTAAATGTAGACAAACTGCTCAAAGGCTCTTTCATTAAAGACAGGTGAAAGGAAGCGCAGCTTATTCCAGTCATCAAAGGTAACTATCTGTACTTTCTGAATGTTCTTATCTGGGTATTCTATCTTAAGGATTCTTGATTTCATATGTTATTTATTCTGACAACGGGGCATAGCCGGTCTTTTCAATTATGTATTGCCCGTCTTCACTTAACAGGAAATCCAGAACCTTGCGAACATTAGGGTTTGGATCATTGGCCCTGGTTATGCAGTAAAGACCGGTAGTTAACGGATATGAACCATTCCTGATGTTCTCTATCGTCGGGGCAATACCGTCAATGCCTAATAACTTGACGTTTTCTTCTTCCATTAAGCCTTCAATGAAATAACGGAAGGAATAACCTAAGGCGCCATCTTCATTATTATAATTGGCAACCTGTTTTACAATGCCACCCATGGCACTGAATTTTTCATAGGTCTTTGGCTCCTTCAGAGAAACATCCTTCATGAAATAAAGCATCATGGTCTGACTTCCGGAACCTTCAGGTCTCTGGAAGGCTACTATGTTTTCATTTTTACCGCCAACGTCTTTCCAGTTGGTAATGTCACCATGATAAATGGCTCTTAACTGTTCAGAAGTCAGACTGTCTACCGGGTTATCCTTTTCAACAAAGAAGACAAAGGCTTCCTTTCCTATTTCCGTAAGTTTATATTCAACGTTCATTGATGTGGCATAATCGATCTGTTGTTTGGAAGGACGGGCTCCGAAAAGCATGTCACATTCTCCATCCACCAGCCGGTCATATCCTCGTACGGTATTGGTAAAAGTAACGATTTTGCCATTATAATAGACTTTATCCTGCTTCAGATATTCCAGTTCTATTTTGTCGATGTCCTTATAGATGGCTTTGGCAACGGCAGCGTATACCGGGTAACATGCTTCTGCACCATCCATTATCGGCATGTCACTTTCTTCTGTTATGTATGTTTCCGGAACATGGTCAAGAGTTACCAGCTTAGTTGGTTCTGAGTAAACATGGTAACCTGTGAAATCAGTACTGGAATAGCCGTTCATGTATTTAAAGCCATGTCCGCCATATTTTATCTCATCACGGTTACTATAGGTGTGTATGGAAAATACACAGCATAACCCGATGGCTAAAAGACCGGTTAAAGCCTGTTTCCAGATATCCTTTCCCTTAAGACAGATGAACAGTATCAGACAGTGTAACAGTAAGGTTGCACCAATTAAGTAATACACAGGCTCCGGTAACAATACCGCAAACAGAAGGAAAGGCAGAAATGGAAACAAAGGTACAAACAGCAGTAACAGAATCGGTGA
>JAFUCG010000140.1 GCA_017459795.1 Erysipelotrichaceae bacterium
TCTTTCACCAATATCAGTACCATTAAGTTCCCTGGTTCCAATTTCTCTGGCAACATTGACAGTAATGTTAGCTGGTGTATTACTGGGGAGTAAGGAAGGCACCCTCAGTGTAATAATATATCTTTTACTTGGCATGGTTGGCTTACCGGTATTTGCCGGTTACAGCTCAGGTCCAACAGTATTATTTGGTGTAACAGGAGGATTTTTATTCGGTTATATTCCTCTGGCGTTCATCAGCGGTCAGGCTACTGAAAAAAATGACAACAAGTCAATGATCCTGGGAATGCTGATAGGTAATGTTGTCTTATATGTCATAGGTACGATCTGGTTCATGATCTATTTAAAGGCATCTTTGGGTAAGGCATTAGCTGCCTGTGTGATTCCGTTCTTACCTGGTGACATCATCAAGATGATCATTGTATGTCTGATAGCTCCAAGGATCAAACCTCTGTTAAATAAATAATCAAACGAACTAACAAGTTCGTTTTTGTCTTATTAGGAAAGGTGTAGTAAGATATTAATAATGAAAACCGTTGACTTACATAGCCATTCAACATTCTCAGATGGCACACTTACACCAACAGAATTAGTTCAACTTGCTGAAAAGCAAGGTCTTTCTGCTTTGGCTTTGACTGATCACAATACTTCCAATGGCTTGAAGGAATTCATGGAAGCAGGTAAGAACAGTTCAGTCATAACCATACCTGGCTGTGAATTTTCAACGGAATGGAATGGTAAGGAGATACATGTTGTCGGTCTGTTTTTCAGGGAAGAATACTGGAGTGAAATTGACGACTTTCTGGAGTTAAATCACATTGCCAAAATGAACAGTAATCTTGCTTTAATAGAAAGGCTTAATAAGGCAGGCTACAGTGTTACGGCTGAAGAAGCTGCCGCATTAACTGCGGGTACTGATTTCAACAGAGCACACGTTGCCAGAGTATTAATGGCCAAAGGCTATGTTAAGAGCGTTCAGGAAGCCTTTGACAAGCTCTTAAATGAAAATAAGGGTTATTATATTCCTGCCAAGAAGATCTCTTCAATAGCCGCTATTCACTTCATAAAGACATATGGCGCAACAGCCATTATGGCTCATCCATTATTGAATCTGACTCCTGAAGAAATGAAGGTATTCTTGCCTGAAGCAAGGGAAGCTGGACTAGATGCCATTGAAACAATCTATACGGAATTTGACGAGGAGATGACTAAGACTGCCATTTCACTAGCTGGAAAATTCGGTCTGAAGCAAAGTGGCGGATCTGATTTCCATGGTCAGACAAAGCCTGACATCATGTTAGGAGTAGGCTGGGGAAATCTGAAGATTCCTTACAAGTTCTATAAGGACATGCTAGGCTGTTCCAAATACAATAAAAGTTAAAAGTGCAATTTGCTTGATAAATCACATATTAGTGCTATATTAAAAATATCAAAACGAAAGGAGCCGGGAAGAATGATGAATTATAACGTTAATGCATGTTGTTGCTGTTGTTGTAGTAATGATTGTACCCGGAATTCCCATTAGGAATTGTTTTAATACAGTTCATTATTACAAGATGGAAGTTACCGGGAATTAGATATTCCCGGTTTTTATTTTAAAAGTAGAAAGGAAATACTTATGAACATTAAGAAGAATGCTGCCGAACTCATTGGTCGCACACCGTTAATGGAATTAACACACATTGAAAAAGAATATGATTTAAAGGCCAAGATACTGGCCAAATTGGAATTGTTTAATGTTACAGGATCAATAAAGGACCGCATCGCCTTAACTATGATCGAAGATGCAGAAAGAAAGGGCTTATTAAAGGAAGGCAGTGTAATAATTGAACCTACTTCTGGAAATACAGGAATTGGCTTGGCCAGTGTAGGCACCAGCAAGGGCTACAGAGTAATAATAGTAATGCCTGATTCCTTCTCAATTGAAAGAAGAAAGCTGATCAAGGCCTATGGTGCTGAAATCGTCTTATCAGAAGGTGCCAAGGGAATGAGCGGGGCCATTGAAAAGGCTGAAGAACTGTTAAAACAGATTCCTGGCAGTTTCATTCCTTCACAGTTTGAAAACCCGGCTAATCCTGAGGCTCATTATCTGACAACTGGTCCTGAGATCTGGCAGGACACTGATGGTAGTGTAGACATTTTTGTTGCCGGTGTAGGAACCGGTGGAACCTTAAGTGGAACAGGCAGATGCCTTAAGGAACAGAATAAGGATGTCAAGGTAGTTGCCGTTGAACCTGATGCTTCACCGTTATTATCTGGAGGTAAGGCTGGCCCACATGCCATTCAGGGTATTGGCGCTAATTTCATTCCAAATACTCTTGACCGTAACATTTATGATGAAGTAATAAGAATCAAGAATGATGACGCAATTAATACTGCAGCATCATTCAGCAGAAAAGAAGGCGTACTAGTTGGCATTTCTGCCGGTGCAGCCTTACATGCCGCTATCGAATTAGCTAAGAGAAAAGAAAATGAAGGTAAGAACATTGTTGTCATAATGCCTGATTCAGGTGACAGATACCTTTCAACCAAATTATTTGAGGATTAATATGGACGTTTTAAATCAAATTGAGAATAACTATGAAATAATACAGGACTTTGATGCCTTTAATCTGGACAGGGAGAACATCATTTACTTACTGAATCTGATAAGAAAACTGTTTTTCCCAAGATACTTCACCTTACACATGAGCAATGCTGAGATAATTGAAGAGATCAGAAAGGTTCTCAAAGAAGAAATAAGCATGGTTGACATGGACTTTGAACACAAGACTGAAGAGTTCATGAAGCGCCTGCCAATTATCCAGGATCTCATCTACAAGGATGTCATTGCCATTTACGATGGCGATCCATCCTGCAAGACATATTCAGAAATAATACATTCTTTCCCTGGCTTCATTGGTGTATTCGATTACCGGGTAGCTCATGAACTGTATGAGCTGAATGTACCGATCATTCCAAGAATCATCGCTGAATATGCTCATGATTTAACTGGAATCGACATTAATCCTGGTGCAAAGATAGGTGAATACTTCTGCATTGACCATGGAACAGGTATCGTAATAGGTGAAACAGCTACGGTTGGCCATCATGTCAGAATGTATCACGGTGTTACCTTAGGTGTAAGAAAGTTCCAGAAGGATGACAAGGGAGCACTGGTAAAGGGCGGTAAGAGACATCCGGATGTAGGCAACTATGTCACTCTTTATGCCAACGCAACAGTATTAGGTGGCGATACGGTAATAGGCGACTATACTGTCATTCCTACCGGTGCATTAATCATGCAGTCAAGCATTGAAAAGTGGTAGTTCAGTAATATTAGTTTTGAAGTGAAAGTGTTTTTAATTGCTAAAAACACTTTTTCTAGTTAAAATAGTCTGTGGCTTGAAGGTGATATAAATGAAAAAGTATTTGGAACCAAATAAAAAAATCAGAACAGCCGAAATAGTAATTCTGGTATTACTGGTCATCGGATCACTGTTTTCATTCATAACAGGTTTCTCCAGGATCAATGCTGATCCAGGCAAACTTGAATATGTTGGAAGCGTAGAAATGATCCGTGACCGCAGTCTTGAAGACTATGATGAAGACTATTCGGTATGTGATGTTACATATTTCAGAGGCGATAACTATCTGATTGTACATTACAGTTATGATGAGTATGAACAGCTGGAATCTGACAGTATTACTGCTCATGAATTTGTTACTGAGAATGGTACGCACTTGTTCTTTGATCATAATGATGTAGATGCCGTAGAAGCTAAGACATCATTCAGAGAGTTAATGGTAGACAGGGAAATGCCGATATTCAACTTAGGCATATCGTTATTCATACTGGCCATTTCATTATTGATCATGACTGTATATGCAACTGTATTTACGACATATGAAAAGATATGGTTCTTATCAATCATGGTACTGGCAACGATCTTCTCAGTAATATTTCCAGAGGAAAGTGCCAATGGCATTAACGGTATTGTAATCATGTTACTGTATCTGTTAGATACATTCCTGAACATTCTGTGTGAGTTATTAATTTCCAAGCAGTCACGTTACAACTTCCTTGTTTCTGTCGCTGTAGAAATTACGGAAATTGTAATGTCCATTGTCCTAATGTACAGATTTGCGACCATGGTAACAACCTTGTTCTTCTGGTTACCAATAGATATCTTAAGTTTCATTAACTGGTCAAGACACAAGGATGATGAAAGTGATGAACTGACTATTGTTAGAAGATTAAAGGGTTATCAGGAAGTGCTGATCATTATCGCAATCATTGTCTGGACATTTGTTGTCGGCTACTTCATCAGTGGCTTGGACATAGCTACAGATTTCTATAACAACGAAAAACTTGAGACACTGATCATTTACATTGATGCCTGTGCTTCAGCAGTAGGCATTGCCAATGGCTTATTCATATTCTTCCGTTTAAGAGAACAGTGGTTAGCCTGGTACATCAGTGCAGCACTTGAAACGATCATCAACATTCTTTCAGGTCAGTATGTATTACTGATCCTGAAATTAGGCTATTTTACAAATACGACATACGGCTACATTAAATGGAGTAAATACATTAAATCGCATGCCGAAGAAAAA
>JAFUCG010000141.1 GCA_017459795.1 Erysipelotrichaceae bacterium
TACCATGTTTGTATCTATCTTTGTTCCATAGAGATAAGCCAGATCTTCAAACAGTCTTTTATCTACCTTATCAATGGTCATTTTCAAGGTATCAGTTGAAATGCCGGCATATAAGTATTCTGCGGCTTTTTCACTAATTATCCAGTTACTGTCCTTGGCCAGTTCCACAACCAGCTGTGAAGCGCTGGAAGCGTCTGTATCAATGATTTCGTGATTACATAAGGTCTCGGTATATGGATGGTGATCGATTCTTATGGACTCTTTACAAAGCTTATAACTGTCATATTCAACTCTGGCCGCATTTGAGATGTCGACTAGGATAGCCAGTGAGTTTTTAATGGTATCTTCACTAACAATATCCATCTTTTCCAGGAATTCTGGATTAACAATGTCTTCATCCCCTACTGCGTAAACCTTTTTAGCTGGATAGTTGGCTATTAAAAGATGCTTTAAGCCCAATTGAGAGCCATAAGCATCATAATCTGAATGAACGTGACGGTATATCACTATTGAATCATGTTGTTCTATTATTCTTAAAATATCTTTATTACAAGCCATAAAATCACCAATATCATTTTAGCATATTGCTAAAAAAAAGACACCGAAGTGTCTTTAATTTAAGTGTAATAATCTGACCGTATCTCTTGCGATTACCAGTTCTTCGTTTGTTGGAATTACCCAAACCTGAATCTTGGAATCTTCTGTAGAGATCTTACATACCTTGCCGTGAATTGTCTTGTTCAGTTCTTCATCGATCTTAACACCTAATGCTTCTGTTAATAAGGCACAGATTTCAGATCTTACTGAAGCATCGTTTTCACCTAAGCCGGCTGTAAATACGATACCGTCAACATGTCCTAACTGTACGTAGTAGCTGCCGATGAATCCAGCAACTCTCTGAGCATACATCTTTCTTGCTAAGATGGCACGCTTGTTGCCTTCTCTGAATGCCTTGTCGACGTCTCTGGCATCACTTGATACACCTGAGATACCTAACATACCGCTCTTCTTATTAAGAGTATCGATTAATTCCTTGGCATCTAAGCCTGTCTTTTCCATTAAGTATGGGATTAATGAAGGGTCAATGTCACCGCTTCTGGCACCCATCATGATACCGGCAAGAGGTGTGAAGCCCATTGATGTATTGATGCACTTGCCCTTTTCAACTGCTGCCAGTGAAGCACCGTTTCCCAAGTGACAGGTAATAACGTTAACTTCTTCAGGAGTCTTGTTGTTTAACTTAGCGAAGTATTCTGATACATACTTGTGGCTTGTCCCATGGAAACCATATCTTCTGGCCTTGTATTTTTCATAATATTCGTAAGGAATTGGATACAGGAATGTTTCCGGCTTCATTGTCAGATGGAATGCTGTATCATAAACAGTTACATGCTTAACATTTGGTAAAGCTGTAGCGAATGCCTTGTAGCCAATGTAGTTAGCTGGCATGTGTAATGGACCTAAGTCTTTCATGTCGATGATGTCCTGAGCTACTTCTTCAGTAACTACAGCTGAATCACCGTATTTTTCACCGCCATGCAGAACACGGTGGCCTACTGCGTCGATTTCATCAAGTCTTTCAACGATCTTATAATCAACTAAAGCATGTAATAACATGTCTACTGCCTGCTGATGATCCTTGATTGGCTCAACGTGTGAATTCTTTTCACCATTTACTCTGATTGTGAAAATTGCATCTTCCATGCCGATTCTTTCAACAACGCCGTCTGTTAAGACGATTTCTTCCGGCATCTGGAATAACTTGAATTTTAATGATGAACTACCGGCGTTAACTGCCATTACCTTACTCATATTCTTCCTCCCTGGTTTTTAGTTCCATAATAATATTCTTATAATCAGCGTTTTCATTATTCAGAATCTCATTGTATTTCTGAACTCTGAATGATGACTGCTGACATAAGTGTAATTTATCTTCGTATTCTTTTAAACTGTTTTCAGCTTTTTTTAAAGTATCATAGACCCCATTTCGTGAAATGCCGAGGTTTTCAGCTATTTCCGTTAATGAGAGATCTTCATAATAGTACAGTTTCAGTATTTCCTGCTGTCTGTCGGTTAATAGCCTCAGATAGTATGGCATCAAGGAATTGATGTAGTCAAATTGATTGTCCATTAATCTTCTGCCTCTTCAATTACCGTCTGCAGATAACCTTCCAGCCAGAATTCTGTAATTGAATCAATGTCTTCACCATAGGTGATGAAGCGAACCGGAAGATTGAACTGATCTTTGATAGCTAATACGATACCACCCTTTGAAGTGCCATCCATCTTGGTTAATATGACACCGGTGATGTCGGTGGCTTCAATGAACTGAGCAGCCTGTGATAAGCCATTCTGACCTGTTGTAGCATCAATTGTCAGCCAAATTTCATGCGGAGCACCTTCGATTTCTCTGGCGGTAACTCTCTTCATCTTACTTAATTCATTCATTAAGTTCTTCTTGTTCTGAAGTCTTCCTGCAGTATCAGCAATGATGATGTCTACCGGATTTTCCTTGAAATAACGGCAGCCGTCAACCATTACACTGGCTGGATCGGCATTTTCCTTACCGCTGATACACTTGATGTTGAGCCTTTCCGCCCATCTTACCAACTGATCTACAGCCCCAGCTCTGAAGGTATCGGCAGCGATCAGGCCAACAGTGAATCCCTGCTGCATGTAGTAATTGGCAATCTTGGAAATGGAAGTAGTCTTACCGGAACCGTTAACGCCAACCATCATGATGACTTTGGTATTGCCCTTTTCAAAGTTTAACTCCTGAACACTGTCAGGATTGTATACTTCTGTCATGACATCCATTAAGGCCTTCAGACACTGTTTCTTCTTGGTCAGAAAATTCTCAGCGATTCTGGTCTTTAACATTTCAATGATCTTTTCACTTGTTACTACGCCAACATCAGCCTGAATCAGTACAACCAATAACTGTTCCAATAAGTCATCGTCAATTGCCGTTGCGCCACCGAATAACTCAGTGATCTTACTGGCAAGAGATTTATTGGTCTTGTTATAACCATCAAGATAGTTACTGATCTTGCTTTCTTTTCTTTCGCGTTTTTCCTTTTTATCAAACAGTCCCATCGGTAGCTCCTTCTTCAGCATATGACAATGCATCCTTCAGTTTAACCTGCATGACTTTTGAAATGCCCTGCTTTGCCATGGTAATGCCATACAGTGTATCACATTCTGTCATGGTACCAGGTCTGTGGGTAATTACGATGAACTGGGAACCGTTAGAGAACTGGTGAATGTATCTGGCAAATCTGTCTACATTACCCTGGTCTAAGGAAGCCTCAACCTCATCGAAAATACATAATGGCATTGGTCTGGCCTTTAAGATTGCAAATAATACGCAGATGGCAATCAAGCTCTTTTCACCACCTGAGAACAGTCTGATGTTCTGAATGTTCTTTCCCGGAGGCTGAACGTTGATGTCGATTCCCGTATTGAGAATGTCGTCTGGATCTTCCAGTACAAGCTTAGCCTTACCACCGCCGAATAGGACGGTAAATACCTCGCTTAAGGACTTGTTGATTTTGTCAAACATTTCCTTGAACTGGACTTCCATGACTTCATCCATTTCGTTAATGGCCTGTAACAGCTGATTCTTACTGTTCTGTAAGTCATTTAACTGATTTACCATGAATTCATAACGGCCGTTGACTTCTTCATAGTCCTTTGGTGCATCAAGGTTGACGTTGCCCAAGGCAACGATCTCCTGACGTAATACCAGAACTTCCTGCTTGGCTTCATCAAGATCGATCTCACCAAATTCCTTGCTGCTGGCGAAGTCATAGGTCATGTGATATTCACGGCTTAATCTTTCAATGGCATTTTCCTTCAAGGTATCCAGACGGGTCTTTTCAACTTCTGAACTGTTGATGTTCATATTGATGAGCGTGAGTTCCTGACGTTTCTGTCTTAACTGGATCTCCTTACGCTGTTCATCAGCTGAAACATTTACTCTTCTGGAACGCTTGCTGGAAATGTCGTTTGTGATCGTATCTCTGTCAGCATAGGCCTTGTTCAATGAAGCTATCAGTTCATTTTCAAAGCTCTGGCCTTCTGTTTCATCATCAGTTTTGATACGGTCATATTCTTCCTTTAATTCCTCATACTTGCCACGCTTGGCCGTTACGACCTGCTGCAAAGTGGCAAGCTGGATCTTATTGGCAATTAATTCATCTTCATCATCAGTTCTTAACTTGGTGAGCTTGCTGATAACGGCGTAGACCTTATCATATTCGCTTCTGGTCTGAGCCAGTTGTCTGTCAACATCTTCAAGTAATGACTTGATTGTTAATGGTGAAGAATCCATGCGCTTGTTATAGCCACCGGTCATGGAACCGCCACGGTGTACAACGTCGCCATCCAAGGTAACGATGTTATACTGCTGCTTTAATCTTCCAGCTAATTCATTGGCAGCTTCCAAGGTATCGGTAACCATAACATTGCCTAATAATGACAGTAAGACACCGTCATACTTTTCTTCACAATCTACGAAGTCACTTGCCAAGCCTAAGAAACCGGTTGTGTTTTCAGCAATGAACAGGTGGTCATTATTTACATAGTGAGGCTTCATGACACTCATTGGTAAGAATGTAGCTCTGCCTCCCCTGTTGTCCTTTAAGTACTTAATGGCTGTTCTGGCAGATTTTTCATCTGTCGTAACAATGTGATAAACGGCTCCTGCCAGGGCAACGGCGATGGCTTGCTGATAACCTTCATCAGGCTTAAACAGGTTACTGACGATGTCGTGAATGCCCGGTAAGGCCTTCTTGGCTTCCATGATGCTCTTAACACCGGCATGTCCCTGGAATGGAGCTTCACTTTGTGCCTGTAATACGCTCTTACGGTTATTCAGATAATTGAGTGAGTTAGTCAGCTTATCGCTTTCCTGCTGCTTATTGGCAATGTCATTGTTATAGCCATTGATCTTTTCCTGCAGTAATTCAATGGAAGCTTCCAGTTTTTCTAATCGTGACTGTCTGTCTTCATATTCCAGTCTGGCTTCTTCCATCATCTGCATTGTCTGCTGAACCTTGGCTTCATCTGAGCCGGATTCTCTGATGTACTTACGCTTTTCTTCAACTTCGATCTTTCTTCTTTCCAGTAACTGGATCTCGTTAATGGTCTTGAGAAGTTCATCCTGCTGTAACTGAACACTGTTATCCAGTTCCTTGATGGAATTCTTTAACTCATCAACTTCGTTTTCCATGATCTGAATTGAAGCACTTGATGATACCTGCTGGAAGTTAAGGTCACTTAACTGCTTGTCGATGGTATCCAAGTCTGATAAGTAATTACTGATGTCATTAACGATAACGGCAATTTCAATTTCCGTTAATCTGTTCTTCTTTTCTTCATACTGCTGAGCCTTGCGGGCCTGTCTTCTTAATGGAGCGACCTGCTTTTCCAGCTCATTTACAACATCCTGCATTCTGTCGATGTTGTTCTGGGTTCTTTCCAGCTTGTTTAAGGATTCAATCTTTCTCTTCTTGTACTTGGCCACACCAGCGGCTTCTTCAAATAAGGCACGTCTTTCAATAGGCTTTGCTTCGGCAAATGATGAAATGTTGCCCTGTGAAATGATGCTTAATGAATCACGGCCTAAACCGGTATCAAGAGTAAGATCAATGATGTCCTTTAAACGGCATGGAGTCTTGTTGATCAGATATTCGCTTTCTGATGTGTTCTTATATAATCTTCTTGTTACTTCTATTTCCTGGAATTCGCTGTTAAGGAAGTGTTCAGAGTTGTCAAAGACGAGTGTAACTTCAGCCATGTTGACACCCTTCTTACCTTCCGCCCCAGCAAAAACAACGTCGGTCATCGTTGACCCACGCATGTTCTTAGCGGATTGTTCACCTAATACCCATCTGATGGCATCGGAAATGTTACTTTTGCCACAGCCGTTAGGTCCGACTATTCCAGTATATGGAGAATCAAATGTGATAACTGTACGTTCCGCAAATGATTTAAATCCCTGTAGTTCAATTCTTTTCAGAAACATTGATAAACCTCATTTCACCTGTTAATTATAGCTTAAATAGTACAAGATTAAAAGAATTGTAAACAAATATTAAAGATATGGATGGCTATTAATTTGTTGAATTTTATGTTAATATTTTAAAGTTGGGAGGAAAAATTATGAAAGAAAGATGGGAAGATTTTTTTGAAGAAACACACGAGATTGACTATCCTCAGCTGACCATGTTCCAGCTGCTTAAGAAAACCGCAGATAAATATCCAGACAACGTTGCCTATGAATTCATGGGTAAGAAGACAAAATTCAGAGAACTTATCAGCAAGATCGAATTAACAGCCAAGGCTTTGACAAGCATTGGTATCCGTGAAGGAGATGCCGTTACTGTCTGCATGCCTAACTGTCCTCAGGCAATCGACACATTCTATGCCTTAAACAGAATTGGCGCTATCGCTAACATGATTCACCCGTTATCAGCTGTAAGTGAAATCACATTCTACCTGAACATTTCAAATTCAAAGGCTGTTCTGACACTGGATCAGTTCTATGAAAAAGTCGTAGAAGCCAGAAAGGATTGTGACCACACAGTCATCATCTTAATGGCAGCCGTAGCTGATGAATTACCAAAGTATCTGGAAATACCATACCGCATTAAGA
>JAFUCG010000014.1 GCA_017459795.1 Erysipelotrichaceae bacterium
AGTTTTAATAATAATAAAAATAAGATATATACATATCTGTTTAAATAATGAGTTATTTTTATGATTATTTCATATAAAATATTAAATAACAGAATTAAAAGGAGCTATTTATGGAAGAAAAGAAAAAACTCAGACACTTTCTTCTTGTGCCGCCTGTCATGACCTATGTCTTAATGATAGTCGGGGCACTCATTGGATACGTCTTATACATTATCTGTACACGGAAGGTTACCGACAGCGCCTGGCTGTTCATCTTTGAAAGTTATGGGGTATTCATCGGCATCTGGATCAGTACGCTCATATATCTGGCCATTTTTGAAAAGGACATTCTGAAAAATGTATTCAATGGTTTGAAGGGCAATAACTTCAAGATGTTAATGATCGGTAATGCCCTTGGCTTTGCCATGAACATGATCTGTGCCTTGGTAGCCATGTTACATAAGGACATTGCCTTGTCTTTCTCAGGCTTTGACATTCCTTATTTATTAGTTGCGGCCATACTGGTATTCATTCAGTCAAGTGCTGAGGAGTTATTGTGCCGTGGCTATCTGTACATGGCCTTAAAGAAAAGATATGGCGTAATACTGGCAGCCTTGATAAACAGTGTCTTCTTTGCGGTAACTCATCTGAGTAATGACGGTATCAGCTGGATCGCTTTAGCTGAGATATTCATCATTGGCATCTGTTGCACCATTGCGGTTGAAGGACACGACAGCTTATGGATGGCCTTTGCGATACATGCGTCATGGAATTATACTCAAAACATCATTCTGGGTTTACCTAACTCAGGGTTGGTAAGTGAAAAAGCCATCATGCATCTGGACGCTGCCGGCAGCAGTATCTTCTACGATAAGGTATTTGGCTTGGAAGGTGGCATTACTTCAGCAATCGTCTGTGTAATTGTCTCAGTTGTATTATACTTACTGGCTAAGAAGAAAAAGGAAGCTTGATCAGTTAACTGTAACTCATGAGAAACAGTCATGTTGTTACAGTTTTTCTTTTCATACTGTATAATTAAAGTAACAGAAAAAAGATTAAATAATGCTTTAAGGAGAATGTCTATGTCAATACTCAGCTTGTATATCAGAAAGAACTTTGCCAAGGGTGATAAGCAGCGAGATGCCGGTCTTTCTACACCAGCCGATGTCACCCGTTATGATAACATTCAGTACGGCACGGATAAGAAATGGCAGTCACTGGACGTATACAGACCAAAGGGAATTGAAGGAAAACTTCCGGTAATAATCAGTGTACATGGCGGTGGTTGGGTATATGGCGATAAGGAAGTATACCAGTTCTATTGCATGAGCTTAGCCCAACGTGGGTTTGCGGTAATTAACTTCAACTACCGTTTGGCTCCTGAAAACAAGTATCCTGCTCAGGTAGAAGATACTGATGCCGTCATAAAATGGATGTTGAACAATGAAGATGTCTATGGCTTTGACCTTAATAATGTCTTTGCGGTTGGCGATTCAGCCGGCGGCCATTTGTTAAGTGTATATAATCTGATATTAACCAATAAAGAATATGCAAGGAATTATTATTTCAATCCTCCGGTTAACTTCCGCTTTAATGCCATTGCCTTAAACTGCGGTGTCTATCAGCAGGAAATGCCTTCTAAAAAGGAAATGAAGAAATCACTGTTAAATGACTTACTTCCAAAGGGGTGGGGTGAAAGGGAATTAAATATCTTAAATACCTATGACAAGATAACTAGTGACTTCCCGCCGACATTTGTCATGAGCGCAAATGGGGACTTTTTAAGAGGACAGGTTGACATCATTGTTCCTGAACTGGAAAAGAACAATGTTGAACATGAGGTACACATATACGGTACTGATGACAATCAGTTGGGACACGTCTTCCACTGTAACATCAGATACATCGATGCTAAGAAATGTAATGATGAAGAATGCGAATTCTTCAGAAGACATATGAGATAATATTATGAAAACAGCAGTAGTTTACTATTCCTACAGTGGCAATTGCCGCTACGTGGCAGATAAGATTGCCAGAAACATTAATGCAGATTTAATTGGCTTGAAAACAGTTGATTCCTATCCTGATAAGAGGGCTAAGAACTTCTATTTTGGCGGTAAGAGTGCCTTAATGGGTGAGACACCGAAATTAAAGCCTTATGAGTTCAAGGCAAATGATTATGATCTGATCATCATTGGCTTACCGGTATGGGCAGCTTCCATTACCCCGCCTATTAACACCTTCTTAAAGGAAAATGATCTGAAGGGTAAGAAAATTGCCGGTTATGCCTGCTGCTCAATTGGCGGTACTGAAAGAGTCCTTAACAAACTGGAAAGTGAATTAGGCACGAAGTTAGTAGCCAGATTAGGGCTTAAGGATCCAAAAGACAGACAGTCAGCCGGTAATGATGAAAAAATCAATGAATTCTGTAAGAAGTTAGGAGCATGAGTTATAAGAAATGAAAAAAGTGTTTCTTTTCATCCTGATCATAGCCATTATTACTGGCATGTTTGTGGATGATTATAAGCCACGCCAAACTTCTCATAAGAGGAGTTATCCGAAAGATTTCAAGGTTCAAGAGACTCAGAAGACTGAATCAGAAACTGAAAAGACAGAAACAGAAGTCAACTCAACTGATTCTTCTGACAAGACAGTTAGTGGTGTACCGATGCCAGATGATCTTAATGAAAAAATGCCATATGCCGGGATGCCGGAAGAATGGATCAATGACACCATAATGGGACCATATGACAAAACTATGTCCTGGTCAGGGGGGAAAACCGGTATGTATGGCCAGCAGTATACCTGGATTTTAGGTAATTACAGAGTCCTTGATGTGTACACATACAGGAAAACCGGAAGAGTTGTAGAGATCAAATACTATAATGAGGAGTTTGCCTGGTATCCAACCGGGGAAGAATTTCTTTATAAGTATGACCTGGAAAACGGCTATCAATGGGGACCGCTTTTGATGCCTAAGTTCAAGGACTGTTATGACGGTGAATTAATAACCGGCGATGATATGAACAAGTACATCGATGACATGTATAAAAAGGCCCAGGAAATGTACGAGGCTGAAAATGGCAAAGAAGAGGAAGAAAAGAAGCCGGAATATACCGATTTCTGGGACTGGTATGATGACTATGGAGACTATTATGATTCCATAGATGAGGCCTGGGATGATTATGACAGCGAATATGAACGCTAGTCATGACTTTTTACAGGAAAACAGTGTAGTATTATAATTAACATAGGAAAGAATAAAACGAAAGGAGCATAACATGAGTGTATTTACAGGGAAAGAAAAACTTAAGTTAGGGTTTGGCTTAATGCGTTTGCCAAAGAACGAAGACGGCACGATCAATGTCGAAGAAACCAGCCAGATGGTTGATAAGTTCATTGAAGCAGGCGGCACATATTTTGATACGGCATTTGCCTATCCTGGTTCAGAAGAAGCCATCAGAAAGGCGCTGGTTGAAAGATATCCAAGAGACAGCTATACCTTAGCTTCAAAGTGCATCATTTCTCCAGGCAGTAACACTACTGAAGAAGACGCCAAAAATGAAATAAAGACATCTCTGGAAAGAAGCGGTGCCGGTTACTTTGATTATTATCTGGTACATGCCATTCAGAGAAGCAACTATAAGAAATATGATGAATACGGCATTTGGGATTATGTTAAGGAATTAAAGGAGAAGGGCTTAGTAAAGCACTGGGGCTTCTCATTCCACGCTGATCCTGAATTACTGGAAGAATTACTTCAAAAGCATCCAGATGCAGAATTCGTACAGTTACAGATCAACTACGCTGACTGGGAAAACCCAGGTGTTAACAGCAGATGTAACTGGGAAATATGTAAGGCACACGGTAAGCCAGTTGTCGTAATGGAACCTGTTAAGGGTGGTATTCTGGCTGATCCAATCGATACAGTAAAGGCAATCTTTGATAAGGAAAACAATGGATTATCATATTCTTCTTGGGCATTGAGATTTGTCGCCAGCAAGGACAACCTGTTAGCTGTATTAAGCGGCATGAGTTCATTAGCTCAGATGGAAGACAACTTAAGCTTCATGAAGGACTTCAAGCCTCTTGATGAACATGAAGAAGAAGTCATCAGAGAAGCACAGAAGGCACTTGACGCTGATCAGTCAATTCCTTGTACAGCCTGTCATTATTGCGTAAAGGGCTGTCCAATGGGCATCCCGATTCCAGAGATCTTCACGGTTGAAAACCGTAAGAAGGGTTCACCGGAATTCCGTACCAAGAGAGAATACGCCATCGTTACCCAGGATAAGGGTAAGGCAAGTGACTGTATCCAGTGCGGTCAGTGTGAAGGTGCCTGTCCACAGCACTTACCAATCATTGAATTACTGGTTAAATGCCAGGCAATGGAATAATGCAATGTAAACCTCATCAATGATGAGGCTTCTTTTGTGTATGGTAAATATACTTTTCTTTAAGTTATAATATTTAATATGAATTGAGAGGTTTATTATGAAGAAGTTATTTATCGCGTTACTTACAGCATGCCTGCTGTTATCATTAACTGCCTGTGGCAAGAAACCGGGAAGTGCCGTCAAGGGTGCTCTTGACAGTATCAAGTCAGGAGATCTGAAAAAGCTTCCTGAATATGTTGTTGATGCCAGTGATTTTGAAGGTCCGGATTATGATCAGTTCAAGGAATTATTCAATGACATTTTCAAGAGCATGAGTTATACCATTGATAAGACAGAAACCACTGATGATAAGAATGCCGTTGTTACGACAACCATCACAGCACCAAATGTTGGTGAAGCAACCAAGAACGCATTTGTTGATTTCATATCCTGGGCAATTCAGCAGGCTGTTTCAGATAAGGAATTAGACGAAGATGAAGCAGGGCAGAAGTTAATAGAGCTGGTCAGAGAAAACATGGCCAAGCTTGAGGGTAAGACAACCACAACAACCGTTGACATCGAGGTCATTAAGGATGACAAGGGTAACTGGAAGGCTAAATTTGATACCGATGTAGTTGATGCCATCATGGGCGGATTCTTCAAGGCTATTTCAGACTTAGGTTACTAAAAACAAAAGGCATCAATCGATCAATGTCATTAAGTTAAGAAAAGAAGAATCCACAGGAAAAAAGGAAATCTGTGGATTTTTTCATTAAGGAAAGAAACAAGCATGATGAAAAGAATCAGAAGATACTGATTTTTAAGGATTAATGAATTATACTTAAATCAGGAAA
>JAFUCG010000142.1 GCA_017459795.1 Erysipelotrichaceae bacterium
GTTCCATATTTGTACTGACTGGCTGGCAAGGTAATGTCGATTTTTTCCTTTTCCAGCTGAGCCTGTAACTGTAATTCCTTCAGTTGTTCCAGTTTCTTATTAAACTGTGCTTCAACGTTCTGCTTCAGGTTATTGACAGCCATACCGAATTCCTTCTTCTGATCAGCTGCCAGATTCTTCATTTCCTGCATCAGTCCATTGATGCTGCCCTTCTTACCTAACAATTCGATTCTCAATTGTTCGAGGTTAGCCAGATCCTTGCTGGCATTGATCTTTTCCTGATACTCTTTTTTCAGTAATTCCCAATCTCGATTCATTCTGATATCCCTCTCTAAATAAAAAAACGTCCCATATAAGGACGTAATATACGTGGTACCACCTTATTTTGCACGCAAAACATGCACACTCATTAAGCTTTAACGCAGCCATACGGGGATGATTGGTCCCACTCCAAGGTGAATTCGCATGTGATTATCAGAAGTTTTCACCGGCCACTTCCTCTCTGGGATAAGAGCACATACTATGTTCCTTTTCTTCGCGTTGTCTATATTATATACTCTGGCTCCATTTACTTCAAATTGTTTTTAAAATAATAGGCGCAGATGCCGCAAGCCACCGCAACATTCAGTGACTCAAAGTTGGCCATTTCGATCTTGATGTTTTCATCACACAGCTTTACTGTTTCTTCCTTTAGGCCCTGGCCTTCATTACCAAACAGTAAGCCATACTTTTCACAAGGCTTGGTTTTGGAAATGAAGTGACTGCTTGATAAGGTCGTTGCAAATATCTTAACGCCCATTTCATGAAGCTTGCCAATGGTTTCAGAAATGTTCATGGTTACAACAGGAATGTGGAATAAGGCGCCTTGAGAAGCCTGAATGGTTTTCTCATTGTATAATGAAGCACATTCCTCACTTAAGATTACACAATCGTAGCCAAAGGAATAAGCCGTTCTGATGATCGTACCGACATTACCAGGATCCTGAACATTTTCCAGTAAGATGTAGCTGTTTGCCTGTGGCAGTTCATTTTTTTCAATACGACAGATGGCAATGTAGTCGTTGAGTGAAACATTGCTGGACAGTTTCTTCATTACCTTATCGGAAACAGTTATGGCTTCCTTATTGAAAGGATTACTGCACCCTTCTCTAATCAATATATGTTCCAAAACACCCTTTGAAATCGCTTCGGAAATAAGATGTTTTTCCTGAACGATGAAAAGACCGTATTCATCACGGTATTTCTTCTGTCTTAACTTTTCCCATTTCTTGACATTCTGATTGTCAGCTGATTTTATTTCCATGTATTCATTATATATCAAAATACCTTTAAGCCAAGAAAAAAGAGCTTTATGAAAGCTCCTATTCTTCTATGTGTTCTATTCCCATGGCTAAGATCTTATAAACATGGTCATCATCAAGAGAATAAATGATCGACTTGCCATCACGCTTGCTTTTGACAAGATGATTATGCTTTAAGATCCTTAACTGGTGAGATACAGCTGAAATCGTCATGCCGATTCTTTCAGCAATGTCACTGACACCTAATTCTTCACCAAACAAGGCATACAGGATCCTGAGACGTGAGGAATCTCCACACACCTTGAACAGTTCAGCCAGATCAGCCAGTTCATTTTCATCAGGTTTCTTTATCTTATCTGTCATTTTTCCCTCCTAAATGTTTCTGGTATTGAGTGCTCTCATGGCATTCATTACCGCAATGACCATTACGCCAACATCGGCAAATATGGCCAGCCACATGTTACCTAAACCCAAGGCTCCAAGTATCAGGCATATTACCTTTACGCCAATGGCGAAATAGATGTTTTCGTATACTATTCTGATACACTTACGGGCGATTCTGATGGCCTTTGGCAGCTTGTTAATGTCATCGTCCATTAATACGACATCAGCTGCCTCAATGGCCGCATCGCTTCCCAAGGCACCCATTGAAATGCCTACATCTGCCCTGCTTAGAGCTGGGGCATCGTTAATGCCATCACCTACATAAGCTGTCTTATTGCTTCTGGATAATATTTCTTCCAGTTTATCTACTTTTTCCTGTGGTAACAGTTCACCATAGACTTCACTGATTGAAAGCTTCTTACCTATGGCTTGAGCTACTTCATTTCTGTCACCAGATAACATGATCGTTTTCTTAATGCCCAAATTTGGGAAATCCTTAAAGGCCTTCTCAGCATTATCCTTTAATATGTCGGAAACAATGATGCTGCCGGCAAACTTATTATCAATTGCGACATAAACGACTGTGCCATAGCTTTCCGTATGCTTATAATCAACCTTAAGCATCTTCATGAGCTTGTCATTACCGCAGGCAACAGTGATTTCATCTACCTTGGCAGTTATGCCATGACCGCTTATTTCCTGAACATCTGAAATGCGGCTTTCATCGATGTCCTTGCCATAGGCTTCTTTGATGCTTCTGGCAATTGGATGATTTGAATAGCACTCACAATGAGCAGCGTATTCAAGTAACTTGTCTTTATCTTCACAGTATTCGATCTCATTAACAGCGAATACGCCCTTGGTGATCGTGCCGGTCTTATCAAATACCAATGTATCTACCTGACTTAACATTTCCAGATAGTTTGAACCCTTGATTAATATGCCTTGGTTACTGGCTCCGCCAATGCCTCCAAAGAAGCTTAACGGTATGCTTATTACCAGAGCACATGGGCAGGATATTACTAAGAATGTCAATGCTCTGTAGATCCAGGTTGACCATGAAGGATCATTACCGCTTATTAGTAATACAACTGGCGGCAACAAGGCCAAAGCCAAGGCACTGTAACATACCACTGGGGTATAGTAATGAGCAAATCTGGTTATGAACTGTTCACTTCTGCTCTTCTTACTGCTGGCATTTTCGACCAGATCAAGGATCTTGGAAACAGTTGATTCACCAAACTCACGGGTCGTCCTGATTTTCAAGACACCTTCCAGGTTGATGCAGCCGCTTATTACTTCATCATTTTCCTTGGCTTTACGTGGTACGCTTTCACCAGTTAAGGCACTGGTATCCAGACGGCTGTTGCCTTCGACGACGACACCATCCATTGGAATCTTTTCACCAGGTAAAACTGTAATGATTGTTCCTACTTCAACTTCATCAGGATCTACCTGTTCAATTGAACCGTCAATTTCAACATTGGCATAGTCTGGTCTGATGTCCATTAATTCAGTAATGTTCTTACGGCTCTTACCGACGGCGTAGCTCTGAAACAGCTCCCCTATCTGATAAAACAGCATTACCGCTACCGCTTCACTGTATTCACCTAAACAGATGGCTCCTACGGTTGCGGTTGCCATTAAGAAGTTTTCATCAAATACCTGCTTGTTCATTATTCCCTTAAAGGCCTTACGAAGTATGTCATAGCCAACGATGATGTAAGGAATCATGAAGGCAATAAAACGCCAGATTCCTTCTAAGGGCAATAAGTAACATATAACGACAAGAACAGCTGCAACAGCTATTCTCGTCAACATCTTCTTCTGCTTTTTATTCATATGCTATTTGAAGAAAATTTCACATTCATCTTCAACAATGCGGCAGTTTTCCAATACTCTCGGCATTACTTCCTTAGGATCATAGCCTTCTGCAAATTCAACGCTCATCTTAAGAGTCATGAAGTTAACGACAGCGTCCTTAACCCCTTCTGTCTTCTTGGTGGCTTCTTCCATCTTGTTGGCGCAGTTTGCGCAATCTACATCGATTTTATATGTTTTCTTCATAATAACACCTCTCATCATTTGAACAATTGTTCAAATATAATTTAATGATAATAGGATAATGTCCCTCTGTCAATACTCCAAAAGAAAATGCACTGTTTTTTTACAGTGCATTTATCTGATATCTTATAAAGTTCTACTTCAGGATCTCATGACATCTGTCACACAGACCGTTTTCATCAACATGAGGAACAACGTTCCAGCATCTTGGACAGGTGCATCCTTCAAACTTCTCGATCTTGATCCAGCCGGTATCGTATTCTTCATATTCCTCATCAGTTAGTTCAAACTGTGAAGCGATTACTAGCTGAGCCAGGTCATGTTCTGATAAGCCTTCCAAAGCTTCCCTGTATTCTGCCTTTGGCTTGAAGTAAACCTTGGCTTCCAATGCCTTATGGATCAGTTCATTATTTCTGGCAACTTCCAGAGCCTTGAGAATGTCATCTCTTACCTTCATGTACTTGTTCCACTGCTGCTTTACTTCTTCAGCGTTAGCGTATGTTTCAACATCTGGGAACTGGCTTAAGAATACTGATTCTTCTTCTGGTTTTAAGAATGAATATACTTCTTCAGCAGTATATGACAGGATTGGAGCCCATAACTTACATAATGCATCACAGCACTGATAGAACACTGTCTGAACCTGTCTTCTTCTTAATGAATCGACCTTTTCAACATACAGAATATCCTTGGCGTAGTCCATGTAGAATGCGCTTAAAGTATTTGTCATGAAGTTGATCAATGAAGAAGCAACTTCGATGAAGTTATACTGGTTATAGTTTTCCTTAACCTTTGCGGTTAATTCACTTAACAGTACCAATACATACTGGTCTACGCTTTCCAACTGTTCATAAGGAACCTTGTCTTCTTCGTAGATGAAGTCCTTATTGCCGCCCTTTGTTTCCTTGGCAATGTTACCTAACAGATATCTGAAGGTATTACGGACCTTACGGTAGAAATCAGAGTCCTGCTTGAAGATGTCATCAGAACACGTCATGTCCTGCTTGAAGTCAACTAATGATGCCCATAATCTTAAGATGTCAGCACCATACTTGGCGATTACATCCATTGGGTTAACGACGTTACCGGCAGACTTATGCATTGCCATGCCCTTACCGTCTACTACATAGCCGTGTGATAATACAGCCTTGTATGGGGCAACGCCATCATGAGTAGCTACGCCAACAGAAAGTGAACTGTTGAACCAGCCACGATACTGATCACTGCCTTCCAGATACAGATCACATGGATATGGTAAGCCTCTTCTGGCGAATGTATTGTGTGATGATCCACTGTCGAACCATACGTCCATGATGTCAGTTTCCTTGGTAAAGATGCCATTTGGGCTTCCTTCATAGGTATAGCCTTCAGGTAAGAGGTCCTTGGCTTCTCTTTCAAACCAGACATTTGAACCGTATTCTTCAAATAACTGAGCAACGTGTTCAAAGATTCTTTCATCAATGATAGGCTTATGAGCTTCATCATAAATGATTGGAATTGGTACACCCCAGACTCTCTGTCTGGAAATACACCAGTCCTTACGGTCCTTGATCATGTTATAGATACGTAAGTGACCCCATTCATTGTGCCAGGTTGTGCTGTCTACGGCATCAAGCAGTTCCTTCTTGATCTTTTCGATAGAAGCGAACCACTGAGTTGTAGCTCTGAATATAACCGGCTTCTTCATTCTTTCGTCATGAGGATAGCTGTGAGTGATCCATTCAAGCTTCAGTAAGTGACCGATCTCATCAAGTCTGGTGACGATGGTCTTATTGGCATCAAAGACGAACTGTCCTTCCAGCCAGTCACCTGCTTCCTTGGTCATGCAGCCTTTTTCATCAACCGGACAGACTGGTGGTAAACCATATCTGGTTGTGGTCATGAAATCGTCAAGACCATGGCCGCCAGCGGTATGAACACAGCCGGTACCATCTTCATCTGTAACATAGTTAGCCAAGCAGATGAGTGATTCCTTTTCTTCAGGGTAAAGAACATGCTTACAGGTAACATATTCAAGTGCCTGACCCTTGATTGTTCTTAAAACCTTGTATTCAGTGATTCCGAACTTTGCCATTAGAGTATCTACCAGGGTGTTGAGCATGATCAGTTTGCCCTTTTCACATTCAACAACGGCGTACTCAAAGGCAGGGTTCAGAGTAATTGCGGTATTAGCCGGTAAAGTCCAAGGTGTTGTTGTCCAGATGACAAACTTTTCATCACCATCAAGAACTCCCTTACCGTCCTTAACGTCAAACATTACGAAGATAGTTGGATCTTTACGGTCATGATATTCAATTTCACTGTCAGCTACGGCACTTTCTCTTTCCGGTGACCAATAGATTGGCTTCATTCCCTGGAAGATCAATCCCTTAAGTGCCATCTTGCCAAATGTTCTGATCTGGTCAGCTTCAAATGACTTATGCAGTGTAATGTAAGGATTATCAAAATCTGCCATCGTACCAAGTCTTCTCATGGTAGTCTTCTGAATTTCGATCTGCTGACGGGCATATTCTTCACACTTTTCTCTGAAGTCTGCTACAGACATCTTCTTACGGTCATAGCCAAGTTTTGGCATGGCGTTTTCAATTGGTAAGCCATGAGTATCCCAGCCAGGATAGAAGTTGATCTGATGACCATCCATGTGCTTGCTCTTAACGACGAAGTCCTTCAGACATCTGTTCATTGCGGTTCCCATGTGCAGGTTGCCGTTTGCGTATGGCGGGCCATCATGCAGCATGAATAATGTCTTTCCTTCATTTTTCTTTACCATCTTATGATAGAGATCCATGTGTTCCCATTTTTCCTGGATTCCAGGTTCCTTCTTAGGAAGATTGCCTCTCATTTCAAAGTTGGTATTTGGCATTAATAACGTATCCTTATAATCCATAAATATCCCTCTCTCTTCTCAAAAAAATAAACGTCCTTAAAATCTAAGGACGTTAATACGCGGTACCACCTTAGTTCATGTAATGATTACATGCCCTCAATCCCTTAACGCAGGTTCACGTTGTTATCTACATGTCGATAACACGGCTCCAAAGTGATATCTGATGATTACATTGATTGATTTTCACCGGCCATCAATTCTCTAGGTTTCCATTAATCATCAGCAGGTCTTTTTCCCAGCCTTTAGTCTTCTTCTGTTATCTGCTTGACCAGACTGTTTATGTCAGGCTGCTCAGGCAAATCGTATTTATCAAGAATGGCAACAAACTCATTCAGTTTTTCCTTTAGCTCAGCTTTCAGCTTGCTGGTTTCTCTGTTGTAGATATTTACTTCTTCCAGCATGCTCTGTGCCTTGAACACTGCTTCCGCGATGATGTCATCGGCGTTCTTCTGAGCATTCTCTATTACCGAATTTGCCTCTCTTAAGGCAAGTCTGGCAACGTCGTCTGCCGCCTTTTCTCTCATGCCTAGTTCACTTACCAGGGTCTGATAACGGTTCCTTAAGGTATTGAATTGACCATGTAAGGTTTCAATCTGACTCTGATAGATGACTATCTTTTCGTTCAGAGTATTTATCTGAGTCTGTAAACGGTCCAATTCCGCTATAACCTGGTTAGGATCATAACCATTTCTAACGATATCAAACCCTTTTAGTTCACTCATATAAACCTCCTGTCTAAACATACTGTCTTATTTCTATGACGTAGTTTCCACTTTTTGTCGAGGCTATTTCCTCGCCGATTTGGAACCTCCCAACACCCCGAATCGACAATATATCAGTATTATGACATATAAAATCGCAATCTTCAATAGTCTTGTAATTGACGTTGACAAGCCCGTTTTTGACGTATTCCCTGGCCTTTTCCCGCGACTTTCTGATCACCGCGGATAAGATTTTATCCAGACGGTAACTGCTCACGGTAACGCTTCTGGTTTTAAACTTGAAGACCTGTTCCGGGAAGTAATCAAGCTTTGTGAATCTGACGCTTACCCTGCCGATTCTGTCAAGAGAATCAATGACGAAACTGCTTATCTCTTCAGTGATGTAAATGTATATCTCGCCATCATTGACCCACATGTCTCCATAGGTCTCCTGATCAATGCCAAGATGATATACGGCACCTAAGACATCACGGTGTGTTAAGGTATTGAACCTTGTATCATAAGTAGCCTTTAGGCAGCAGATGTAATCTTCAGCGTTTAAGTCTTCGCCTATTACCAGACGCTTGCTGAAGGCACCTTCATAGCCGCCGAAAAGCTGATATGGAACAGAATTTCCGATGAAAGTCTGAGCAATTTTCAGCTCATCGACACCAAGAAAACCATATACCACCGGTATATAGTTTTTTTCATATCTATTAATGCTTTCTTCCAGTTTTCTGATTAGAAATTCGTATCCCTGATAATGTTGGTATACTTTATTATTCACTAATCAACAGAGTCTTCAACCTGTCCGTTTACAGGTACGCTCTTTGGTGTGCACAGGAATACATCTGTACCAACCTTCTGAATCTTACCATCGATAGCGTAAACAGCTCCCCACAGGAAGTCGATCAGACGCTGACGGTATTCATTCTGTAATCTATGAATATTTACAACACATGCCTTATTGATCTTCAGATAATCAGCAATGCTTGTAGCATCATCATAAGAACGTGGTTCAAAGATGATCATCTTTGCATCAGTCTTTAAGATGCCCTTCTGGTTAGCTTCTTCATAATCTGAAGTTGGCTGGCTTGCTTCAACCTCTTCTAATTCATCATCATCAAACTCATCATCTGTAGAAATAAACTGTTTGATTTTTTCACCAAATTTATTCATAGCAAATTCCTCCTGAATCTATGATAAATTATAACATACATTATATGTTTTTGACATATATTAACTAATGATGAGGCATAAAAAAAGCTACCATTTCTGGTAGCTTAAACAGCTTCAATAACGCCGTATCCCCCTTCTTCACGCTTGTATACTACATTGATGACACCTGTAGAATAATCTCTGAAGATGAAGAATGAATGGTCCATAAGTTCCATCTGCATAATAGCTTCATCAACATCCATGTCGTCAACGGCAACTCTCTTAACTCTGACCGGCAGTTCAACTTCTTCCTTTACATCTTCAGCAATGAAAGTCTTGGCCAGTTTTTCCTTATGTCTTCTTGAAAGACGTGTCTTCTGTCTTCTTAACTGATCTTCTAATTTATCTATTGAATCATCGACTGCGTTCCTGATGTCCTTATCAACAACTTCGGAACGCAAATAGCCTACTTTGGTAGGTACCGTTACTTCAAGTTTGATATTATTACCATGCTTCTTTACAACAACCTGAGCTGTTGTGTCGTCATCAATCAAGATGTACTTGTCTAAGAATGATAACTTGTAAGTAATCCTTTCTACCATTTCCTGGCTGACTGTTAAGTCTTTTCCATGAACCTTTATCTTCATATATTTACCTCCTCCGCTGAAATCAGCGGTAATATACCTAAACGAGAGATTTCAACTTATCGTACACTTCTACCAGGGCATATGAATCCAGACCACAGTACTTATAAAGTTCATCATAGTATTCCCTTTTTAATTCAGGGTCATCGATATGTTCTATCTTACGGTGA
>JAFUCG010000143.1 GCA_017459795.1 Erysipelotrichaceae bacterium
CCATACGACTTTCACCTCATTAATCATTTCTATTCTATCATGATAAAAGAAAACCCTGTAAACAGGGCTAGAGAGATTTTAAGGCCTTTTTTCTTACAGGTCCTCTTTTTTCTCCTGTCCGTTTTACAGGGTCCATTTTATTTCTTTCCCCTTTGTTTATGTTATTTAAGCAGTGATGTGCCTCGGCTGACGTTCTGATCAGCGATGAATTCAATTGCCTTTTCGGCAGGATTGGTAATAATCAAAATGATGCTGGTGTCATATTTTTCCTGAAGCATCTTATTATTCATTATGACTATTGGTTCCCCGGCGCTGACCCTGTCACCGTTTTTCTTATCCAATAGTGTAAAGCCTTCTCCCTTGGCCTCAACAGTATTGATGCCGCAATGAACCAATATTTCAACACCTTCATTTGTTTCAATACCGAAGGCGTGTCCGGTTGGAAAGAGTGCTCGTATGACACCATTGGCTGGTGAACATATGACACAATCGTCGTTTGATATGCGAATTGCGATACTGTCTCCCAGCATCTTTTCCGCAAACATCGGATCAGGCAAACTGCTGACATCAATCATTTCACCGTCAACAGGTGCAACGATGGCATCATCGCCAATATTCAGCTTTTCAATTCCCTTCAGTAATCTTCTCTTTGTGAAAAAATCAAATAATCCCATTAATACAGCTCCTCTCCGTCTGAAGCAATTATTATCTTATAACAGCAGAATAAGTTTACTCAATAATACTGATGAACATGACACTAAGTCAATACAGTTCCATGGCTGTCAGATTCGCGACAATAATCGGTTGACATGAATGGACAGATACAGTTTTTCCTCATCATATATATACTTGCTCATATAAGTGGCCAGGAAATCACAGATCTTTTCTGCACAGTTGAAGGCATCTGGATATAATGTCTTCATTTCCTCACATAGATTCTTGTTTTCACTTTCTATCTGGTAGTCATCCATTAATCTTCTGATCAGATAATCAAGGTGGATTACGAACCGGCTGTAGTTAAAACTTTCTCTGTCAATTCTGATGTCAAAGTACCTTTCAATTATTCTGGTACACTTCTCGGTCAGCTCAACGGTATTTATCTGAGATTTATCTCTGACAATCAATCTGTCAGTAATGAAGTGCATGGCGATGGTGCCGGCTTCCTGTCTGGGCAGTTTTACCCCTGTCATCTTTTCAATGATCTTAAGTGACTTAAGAGCCATTTCCATCTCAGCAGGATATAACTGTCTGATGTCCTGAATGATAGGTTGCGGCAGGTAGATGTTCTGTTCCTTTCTTTCTATTGCGAACTGCAGATGGTCAGCCAGTGAAACCGCAGTTGAGGAAGGATAGGTAATGTTGAGTTCATCAGATACCATGTCAATGATGTAGATTGCCGTATTGATCACTACTGTAGGAATTGTACGCAGAACACCGAAATCAGTATCCTTAACATTATAAAAGGTTCTGTTGATCCTGTTGAGTGGGATGTCTTCTTCAGACTTAAAGAATCCTATTCCCTTTCCGAAGACTATAACTTCCCTTCCCTTGGAATCAAGGCAGTGAGCTACGTTATTATTGATGCTCTTAATTACTCTCATTCCTTTTAACCTTTCAGCAAAAAACACCCGAATAAACTCCGGTAAATTCAAATTAATTAGTTTTTCTAAGGATAAGCCTCATTACACTTGAGTTACAAACCTTAACTTCTAATTATAGTCTAGACCATAAACTTGTTATCTGTCAAACAAGTGACCTTCATACAATTTAATTTCAAAAGAGTGTTTCAATATCAAAAGAACATATGAAAATAACTCGTTTTTAATATGTTATTGCCCATATATGTGTTATACTTCAAGCACAGACAGAAGGGAGGTAAAAACCTTGATTGAAGATTACATTAACGCCAAAAAAGCCGGTGACCGACAGTTCCGTCAGGATGTCAACAAGAACCGGGATCCATACCTGCCTGTCTTAGATGATTTATTAACGACAGAGATTGCCAGCAACACCGAACCAGTCGGTAATATCGAAATACCTTTATCAATGGTCATAGGTACCAAGACCAAGAGCAGAGCCAACAGCTTCGCTTCTAACTTCATGCCTATCGCCGATAAGAACAGTGAATTCGCCTATAAGTGGTCAAGTCTGTTTGAATATCAGATTGAAAGTGGCATTACCGATCCGGTAAAGGCCTACGAATACATGGGCATGTTCTACATTGAGGAAGGAAACAAGCGTGTTTCCGTCATGAAGTATCTTGGTAACCCAACCATATACGCTTCCGTAACCAGGATCTTGCCAAAGAGAACACCGGAAACAGAAGTATACTATGAATTCCTGGACTTCTATAACGTAGCTCCAATCTATGAAATTCACTTCACCAGAAAGGGCAGTTACCATAAGCTGGCCAGAATGATGCAGATGAACATGACTGACAAATGGCCAAGTGACTTAGTCAGGTCACTTGAAGGAGCTTTCTTCAGATTTTCAAAGGTCTTCTATGAAAACGGCGGCCAGAACCTGGATTTCAGCGCTGCCGATGCCTTCCTGAAATATCTGAGCATTTACAGCTTTGACTCATTATTGGACATAAGTGGCGCCAAGCTGGAAAACCGTGTTCATAACATCTGGAATGAATTACTGGTAGAATCAAGACCGGCTGAATCCATGGTACTTAACCAGGATGTTGAACAGAAGAACTACATACTTAACCTCTTATCAAGAGGCCCTTCCTATAGTGAAAACAAGCCATTAAAGATCGCCTTCCTGTTAGCCGGTTGTCCATCAGTATCCGGTTGGGACAGGGAACATGAAGCAGGCAGAAACTATCTTCAGGAAACAATGAACGGCATTGTGGAAACCTGGAGCTATGTTAACTGTGACAGCGAAAAGGAAATAGTCGCAGCCGTGGAAGATGCGATTGAAAAAGGCGCCAAGGTCGTCTTTGCGACCTCAGCTGCATATTTTAATACCATAGTAAGATGCGCTGCTGAACATAAGGACATAATCTTCTTTGACTGTGTAATTAATACCAGCAGTAATCTGGTCAGAACCTATTACGGCCGACTGTTTGAAGTTAAGTTCTTATTAGGAATATTAGCTGCTCAGTTATGTGACAATCACAAGATTGCCTATCTGACTGACTACCCTATTTACGGCACAATTGCCAATCTGAATGCCTTTGCCTTAGGCGCAGCCGCAATTGACCCGCAGATAAAGGTTCATGTCTATTGGGTAAACGATGACTGGAAGACAGAAGTAAAGAAAGAGAACATTTCCGTCATCAGCGGTTATGATGTGGAAGGACCAAATTCAGAAAACAGAGAATTCGGTGTCTTCAAATTAGAAGATGATAAGATCACAAACTATGGTGCACCGGTATGGAACTGGGGCAAGTATTACGAAAAGATCGTAGCCCCTATCGCCAACGGTACCTTTGACTATAACATCAACAGTGACCAGTCCCTGTTCTTGTGGTGGGGCTTATCACACGATGTTCTTAACATAAAGGTTTCCAAGGATCTTTCCTACTATACCAGAAAGACCTTAAGTACCTATAAGGACCTTTTAAAGAAAGAACTCATTTCACCGTTTGACGGTGAATTAAGAAGTCAGAACATGGTAATCAGAAAACAGAAATCAGGCCGATTAAGTGATCATAAGATCATTGCCATGGACTGGCTGAATGACAATGTAGTTGGGGAAATGCCTGAATATGAAAACCTTGATGAACATGGTAAGGCATTATTTGAAATAAGTGGAATAATTGGAGAAAAACAACAATGAAAATACTGGCAGTAGCAGACGAAGAGAATGATGTTTTATGGAACTATTTCCAACCTAAGATGGTAAAGGACGTAGATCTGGTAGTTTCCTGCGGTGATCTGGACAGAGAATACCTGGATTTCCTAGTAACAATGGTAAAAAAGCCTCTGTTATACATTAAGGGTAACCATGACTTAAGTTACCTTACCAACCCACCGGCAGGCTGCTTCAACATTGAAGACAAGATCTATGACTTTAACGGAGTCAGATTCTTAGGCTTAGGCGGCAGCTTACGCTATAAGGATGGCGAGTGCATGTTTACCGAAGAGGAAATGAAGAAGAGAATAAAGAAGCTCAGAAGAGCCTTAAAGGTTATGGGTGGCTTTGACGTATTGGTAACCCATGCTCCATTAAGACATTATGGCGACAGAGAAGACCTGCCTCATATGGGCTTTGAATGCTTCGAAGAACTGTTAAATAAATATAAGCCTAAGTACATGCTATATGGCCATGTTCATGAAAGATACGGTGACTTCCAGAGAGAAATAGAACATCCTTCAGGAACAAAACTGATAAACTGCTGTGACAGAATGGACCTTGAAATTGAACCAATTGACTATAAGCACACTTATTTCTCCGACAGATACCAGAAGAAAGTCTGGGAACAGCTAATGTAACAAAAAAACCTGCAAATGAACTGCCCCAGTGAAAA
>JAFUCG010000144.1 GCA_017459795.1 Erysipelotrichaceae bacterium
CTTAGTATCAAGTTTCATTATCACATCACTCTTATCAGCTATGCCCAAGTCATGTGTGACCATTATTATGCACTTGTTTCTCTCATGAGCTAACTTCATGAATAACTCTATTATCCCCTCACTTGTCTCATGATCCAGATTCCCCGTTGGCTCATCAGCCATGATGATGTCCACATTTGTACTCAATGCTCTCGCTATCGCTGTCCTCTGCTGCTCTCCCCCTGAAAGCCTGTTTACTCTTCTTTCTGCCGTCTCCTTATCTATTCCTAATTCCTCTAACAGCTTATAAGCTGCTTCCTTCTTGTTTCCTTCTATCTTATTCTCCGTTATGCCCATGGCTACCAGTACATTCTCTACTGCCGTCATGTACTGGATGAGGTTATAGTTCTGAAAGACTATGCCGATGCAGTTTCTTCTGTATCTTTCATAACCTATCTCCTTGATGTCCTTGCCATCATAAAGAATGGTTCCTTCCTTAGGAGAATCAAGAGCGCTTATCAAAGAGAGGAAAGTTGTTTTACCGCTTCCTGATTCTCCCAGGATGGCATAGAACTTACCTTTTTCAAATTCGGCATCAAGGTCATTCAATATTACTCTTTTATTTCTTCCATCCTGATAATAATATGTTATGTTCCTTACTTCTAAGATGCTCATTACTGCCCTCCTTCTTCAATCAAGCAAAACTTTTTTTACATCCTGTTTTGTTATTATAATTATAGGAAATATCGATACAGCTAAAGGAATCAGTACTTCTAGCATCATCATTTCCAACGTTTCATTCACAGACAATGATATTTTATACATATTTATTAAGTCCTTATAATCTACATTGTTTATTTCGTTTAATATGTTTATTGTTCCTTCGTTTGTCGCCACATTCAGAAAACTATTGCTAATAACACCTGACAGCCAATATGATATGGATATTGAAATCATTGATGCGATGATGCTCATAAATAGTATTTCGCTAAGTATTTGCCATGGTATTTTTGTATCTCCCATACTCATTAAAACACCAATTTCTTTTTCTCTTAATTTCAAGAAGTACTTTAACAACATTGATATCATACAAATATATAGAACCAGACAAACCGGCTTAACAACTGTTGAAAACTTATTCAGTCCCTTCAATATCCATTTCAGCGACTCGTATGCATCTGTTGATCTGACTAAATGAAAATACTCTGTCTTAGGCAGACCATCTGAATTAAGGTTATTCGGGTTATGATTCAAATCGAAAAGATCTTTACTTATCTCTAGCCCAAAAGGGATGACATCATCTGGATTCTTAAGCTTTATCAGAACTTCCTTAACTCCTAGAGTTAAAATATTATCTTTTTCATATTCGCTGTTTTTATATATATCAAACTTATTTTCCAACTCTCTTTTTTGTGCGTCGTACTCTTTTATAAAGCCGTTACAACAGTATATTTTTTCCGTATTATTCATAATGGTTGTGGTTGCTGCTTCAGATTCTTCTTTCTGATATTTACCTATTACTTTCAGCCACAGTTTTTTTTCAGCTAACATATACTCTTTGGCAGTAGTATAATTTCCGTTATTACTGTTAATTACTCTTATTGTTATTGGAATTATGTCCCCTATTTGAATCTCTTCTTCTTTACCATCGTGTATCTTTATTAAATTACTATTAACAACGCAAACATTAGGATTGTTCGCAACATCTTCTGCTGATATGTTTCTTCCCTCAGTTATTTTTATTTTGCCCAGACTTATATCAAAATAATTCTCATTTGAAACTCCATAGAGTTGTTGTGTTGAATAATTATTTCTATCTATATTGGAATCGCTCTTTTTTATGTATAAATTATCACTGAGAAAAAATGTATATAAACTATACTGGTATTCCTTTACTCTGTTATCATTTGTGTATTTATCAACGAACTCATAATACTTTTCAAAGACAATGTTGTGATCTCTGTTATCTGCATGCCAGAGTCTTGTGTCCGTAATGTCATCTTCAAGCTGATATTGGAAATATAACTCTGGTCCCACTTTTTCATAGAAATTGTTTTCTACTTGAGTGATTCCATTATCTATTAGTTTTGAGGCGCCAAGAAAAACATCCATCAAAGCTGTTATTGTTAAAAACAATAGGACATATTTCTTATTTCTAAATAAATATATGAATGATCTTAAAATAAAGGTCATTGTTACTCTCCCTGCAATAATTTCTTTGGTTCAATGTTATTGATGATTATTAAAGAAAAACCGGCAGTTACTAGCAAAATTACATTCCCTAAAATTAAAACTTCTGATGATGATGTGTTTTTTAGTTCATCCTTGAATTGTTTTATTATCGTTTCTGTCTTTACAGTATAGAACCTGGATTCATTAGTTCCTTGTGGGACTTTGTATTGCTTAATATACTCATTGGACATTTTATTGCCTGCATTTTTTCCTAATAAAACAGCCAAAATCAGTGCAGCGTTCCCTAAAATCATTATTTTTGCAATGTACTGAAAGACTATTCCTTTCTCACCCATGGCGGAATAAATACCTATTTCTTTTTCTTCATTCTTTATTTGCAGTAAAACACATAAGCAAAGCAGTACTATTGCTAATGGAACAGTTATGAGGAAAATTATATTAGACAGTGAATACAACCCCTTTACAGGACCTGCTATTCTTTCATATTCGGCTATTGAGGTAACAATTTCAACATCAATATCCTTTAAGTATTCTTTTATATAGCCAACAAGACCCTCTATACTTTTTGTACTGAAAACCTCAATCCTCGGGTTTCTGATTTCAATAGCATCTTGTATTTGCATGGCCATTTCTTTTTCAGCTGAATTTCTGCCCTTATACTGTAGATAATCCTTGTCTATTTCTTTCTGTATTTTTTGTATAGTATTATTTGGTACATAAACACAAGGCTTATTTGTTTGATCTCCAGTATTGTACAATCCAATAACAGATAACTCATATTGTTTAACAAGAACCAGCTCATTATCATCATAAAACATGCTTAAAAAATATATTTTATCTCCTACTTCAGGGCCTCTGATTCCTTCAGGTTTATTTATCCAGAAATCTGTTGAAACTA
>JAFUCG010000145.1 GCA_017459795.1 Erysipelotrichaceae bacterium
GCAGATAATTGCCAACATAGAAGTAAACATTGATTATCCGGAATATGATGATGTCGGAATCATTACGACAGAGGAAATCAGACCGTTAGTCAATGACTGGTTACAGAGATGTTCTCATGTGCTCTCCGTTGCTGAAAGCAGCATGATCATCAAGGAAGGTGTAAAGACAGTCATAGTCGGTAAGCCTAATGTCGGTAAAAGCAGCTTGTTAAATGCGTTATTATCAGAGAATAAGGCAATCGTTACTGATATTGCCGGAACTACCAGAGACCTGGTAGAGGGTGATGTACGCTTAAAGAATGTTACATTGCATCTGATCGATACTGCCGGCATTCATGATACAGCTAATAAGATTGAAAAGATTGGCATTGAAAAAAGCAGGCAGGCCTTAAGTGAGGCTCAACTGGTAATTGTCGTACTTGATGGCTCAAGTGAACCTGATGAAGAAGATAAGCAGTTATTAAAGGATACAGAGAATACAAACAGAATCATTGTCTATAATAAGCAGGATCTGGTAAGTGATGATTTACCGTTAGGAATCAGTGCTTCAGAAGGCAACATTGATAATCTGATAGATAAGATCAATGAAATGTTTGAAAAGGATCAGGTAGCGCTGGTTCAGCCAACCTTGACTAATGAAAGGCAGATCTCCTTAATGAAAGAAGCCAGAAATTCCATGCTGGTGGTTAAGAAGAGCCTTGATGACGGTGTTCCTCTGGACCTGGTAAATGAAGACTTGCAGAATGCCTACAGATGCTTAAAGGAGATCATTGGTGAGTATCACAGGGAAGACCTTCTGGATGGAATCTTTTCAAGATTCTGTGTAGGAAAATAGATTGTGAATTTATTAGCAAAAATAACATTACTATTAATAGTAGTGTTATTTTTGATTTGGTAAAATAAAAATATAAAGGGAGGAAAACACAATGTCAAATCGTTTTGTATTAAATGAAACCAGTTATCATGGTGCAGGTGCCATTAAGGAAATCGTACCTGAAATCAAGCGCAGAGGCTTCAAGAAGGCTTTCGTTGCTTCAGATCCTGACCTGGTAAAATTCGGTGTTACCGCTAAGGTAACAGATCTGTTAGATGAAGCTGGAATTCCTTACAGCCTCTACAGCAACATTCAACCAAACCCAACCATTGAAAATGTTCAGAGTGGTGTTAAGGCCTTCGCTGAAGCAAAGGCAGATTTCATTATCGCCATCGGTGGCGGTTCATCAATGGATACTTCAAAGGCAATTGGTATCATCAATACCAACCCTGAATTCGCTGATGTAAGATCACTTGAAGGTGTTGCCCCAACAAAGCATGCCTGCACTCCTATCTTAGCTGTTCCAACAACAGCCGGTACAGCTGCTGAAGTAACAATCAACTATGTTATTACAGATGTTGAAAACAAGAGAAAGTTCGTCTGTGTAGATGTTAACGACATTCCGGTAGTAGCTTTCGTAGATCCTGAAATGATGAGCACAATGCCAAGAGGCTTAACAGCCGCAACAGGCATGGATGCCTTAACTCACGCAATCGAAGGTTACATTACAGCCGGTGCCTGGGAATTATCAGACATGTTCCACATCAAAGCCATCCGCTTAATTGCCAAGAGCTTAAGAGGAGCAGTTAATAATGTTCCTGAAGACAGAGAAACAATGGCTTTGGCACAGTATGTTGCCGGCATGGGCTTCTCAAATGTTGGCTTAGGTGTTGACCACTCAATGGCTCATACCTTATCAGCTTACTACAACATGCCTCATGGCAAGGCCTGTGCTACATTACTTCCAACAGTAATGGCATACAATGCACCATGCACTGGTGAAAAGTACCGCGACATCGCTGATGCATTCGGCGTTGAAGGTGCTTACACAATGCCTTTAGAAGAAGCACGTGAAGCTGCAGTTGCCGCAGTTAAGAAGTTAGGCGAAGATGTAGGTATCGAAATGTCATTAAAGAACGTCGTACCTATGGAAGATGTTGATCAGTTATCAGCTGACGCCTTAAGAGATGCCTGCACACCAGGTAACCCACGTCCTGTAACTGTTGAAGACATCAAGGAAATGTATCTCTCATTAATGAAGTAAGAAATCTGGCATGGTTTTAAACCATGCCTTTTCTTTTTTAAGGTCTTGGTTTAACATGCCTTATTAATCTATAATTAAAATATGGAAAAATACTGGATCGACACACACTGTCACATGAATGATGAAACATACCGTGATAACCTTGATGAATACATGCAGAGAGCATGGGACTTTGGGGTTGGTAAGAATGTTTTCATCTGCATGAACAGAGCCGATCTGGAATATACATTTGAATTACAGAAGAAGTATCTGTATATCGACATCGCCTATGGCTATCACCCAGAAGATGTAGATAAGATAAGTGAAGATGATCTTAAATACATGCAGGAAATCATCAGGGATGATAGGATCATTGCCATTGGTGAAATAGGTCTGGATTACTATTGGGATAAGACCTATAAGGAAGAGCAGAAGAAACTGTTTGTAAGACAGATTGAAATGGCCAATGAGGTCAATAAGCCGATACTGATTCATTCACGCAGCGCTGCTCAGCATACCTATGACATTCTGAAGCAGAATGCCAAAACAAAAGTATTAATGCATTGTTTCGGTGAATCAGCTGAAATGATGAGGGAATATCTGAAATTAGGTTATTACATTGCCTTTGGTGGGGTAGTGACTTTTAGGAATGCCAAGGTACCAAAGGAGAATGCCACAAATGTACCTTTAGACAGACTGATGCTGGAAACCGACTGTCCATACATGACACCTGTGCCATTCAGAGGCAAGACCAATGAAACGGCCTATGTTAAATATGTCGGTGAATTCATTGCGGAAATAAGAAATATTCCGACAGACGAATTACAGTTACAGTTAATGGAAAACTACAGGAGGTTTTTTAGTGAGAAGAATTAAGGAACTGATCGTAGTGGAAGGAAAGCATGATGTGCAGAAACTGCACACGCTTTTTGACTGTGACACCGTCATAACTGGTGGTCTGTCTTTAGATGCCAATTCAATGGAATTAATAAGAAGTGCGGCTGATAATCAGGGTGTAATAGTCTTGACCGACCCGGATCATCCAGGTGAAGTGATCAGAAAGGCCGTAATGGAAATAGCGCCAAAGGCCAAGCATGCCTTTGTCAATAAGAGGGATGCCATAGGTACAAGAAACGTAGGAATTGAATACGCAACTGATGAAGCCATAATTGAGGCTCTGGAAAACTGTGTAGTATTTGAAGATAGGAGAGACAGCATTACCTGGAGTGAATATCTGTCTTTGGACATTTCAGGCAATAAGGAAAGAAGAAATAAGGTATGTGAGTCATTTCATACCGGTTTCTGTAATAATAAGACCCTGTTTAAGCGATTAAACATGCTGGGGATTAAGTATGAAGATGTTAAGAAGGTGCTTGATTAATGGAAAACATAGCTGACATTACCGTTGTAAGAAGTCTTCTTAATAAATATGATCTGAAGGCCAAGAAGAAATACGGCCAGAATTTTCTCATTGACGAAAAAGTCGTTAATGACATTGTAAGTGAAGTGGAAAATGACAGCTTTGTGATTGAAATAGGGCCGGGACTTGGCGCTTTGACACAGAAGCTGATTGATAAATGTCATAAGGTCATTGCCTATGAAATTGATGAAGACATGGTAAATATTCTTAATGACAATTTCAGTGATAAGAATAATGTAGAAATAAGAAACCGTGATGTAAGGGAAATTGATCTGTCTGAAGTGATCAGAGAAAGAGGAGACAGGGATTGTTACATCGTTTCAAACTTACCTTATTACATAACTACGGATCTGCTTAATCAGATCTTCATGAGTTCTGAAGAAGTAAGAAAGGTAGTCGTAATGATGCAGAAGGAAGTTGGTCAGAGATTTGTCAGTTCTACTGACAAGAAGAATTACAATGTCGTAAATGTACTGGCTGACTTATACAGTGAATATGGAATCGTCTGTAAGGCAAACCGCCACAGTTTCTTCCCGGCACCAAATGTGGACAGTGTTGTCTTAAAATTTGAAATGAAGGAACATGAAGTTGATCATGAATTCATTGAATTTGTTAAGGACTGCTTTATTAACCGCCGCAAGGTGTTATTGTCAGTTCTGAAACAAAGGGGATATGAAGTAAGTGAAGAGCTGTTTAATAAGCTTGGCTTTAAGGAAAGCGTAAGAGTAGAAGAATTAAGCAGTAAGGACATCCTAAGAATGTATGAGGCCTTGAAATGATAGAAAAAGCATATGGAAAAATAAACATAAGTCTGGACATCGTCGGTAAGAGAAGTGACGGTTACCATGAACTGGACATGATCATGGTTCCCGTTGGCATCTATGATACTCTGTATCTGAAGAAGGACAGGGAAATGAGTTTTGTCAGTAACTGTGCACTTAAATGGGATGAAAGTAACCTCATCTACAAGGCCGTAATGTTAATGAGGAGGATTTATTCTCTTGACAGTAATTACAGGATCAGGCTAGTCAAACGCATTCCTGAGCAGGCTGGAATGGCTGGGGGAAGCGCTGATTGTGCAGCGGTAATGAGATTAATAAACAAGGTTGAAAAGCTTGGCTTAAGCAGGGAAGAACTCGCAGATTTAGGCGTAAAGCTGGGAGCAGATGTGCCTTTCTGCATCTATCAGCAGGCTGCCAGAGTAAAGGGAATCGGTGAAAAGATCAGAGTATTGCCTGAACATGAGAAATACGATGTGATAATCATCAAGCCTGATAAGGGTGTAAGTACGGCCGCAGCCTTTAAGATGGCTGATGAAGGCGAATGTCTGCACCCGGACATGGATAAGGTAGAAGAGCTGTATTTAAGTCACGGTGAACTGGAAAAGGTGATGGGAAACTCCTTGCAGAAGCCGGCCATTAGCATGTTGCCGGAGATTGAAGGCATCCTTAATGAGTATAAAAAGGCCGGTTTTTCGAAGAGTTTAATGACCGGAAGTGGCTCGGCAGTATTCGCCTTAGTTGAAAAACATCAAAATGTTACAGAGTTCATTAAATTGATGAAAAAAAAGTACAAATTTACATATAAGACACAAATAATTTAATGTTAATTAGTGTATAATAGGTAGGAAATATGGAGGAATGTATGACTTCAGCAATTGTAATGGCAGCCGGTAAGGGCACTAGAATGAAAACTGAGCATGCTAAGACCATGCATAAGGTTCTCGACAAGCCAATGCTACAGCACATCTACGATACCTTGCAGAAAGTAGGGGTCGATGATACCGTGTTCGTTGTCGGACATGGTGCAGATGAGATAAAGAGTTATTTTGGTACGAAAGTCAATTACGCAATCCAGTCGCCTCAGTTAGGCAGTGGACATGCGGTAATGCAGGCAACCTCAGTAAAAAATAATAGAGGAAAAACACTGATCATCAATGGAGACTGTCCATTGATTCAGCCGGAAACATATGAGAAGCTTCTCAAGGCAGGTGATGAGTATCCACTGGTATTACTCACAACTGAACCTGATGATGCCGCCAGTTATGGCCGAATCATCAGAAACGAAGCCGGTGAGGTTTTAAGAATCGTTGAGAAGAAGGACGCTAATGAAGAAGAACTTAAGGTCAGAGAAATCAATGTTGGCATCTATTGTGTAAACAATGAGATGTTATGGAATTATCTGCCTGAGATAAAGAATAACAATGCTCAGAAAGAATATTATGTTACCGACCTGGTAGAAATATTCAGAAGACATGGCTATAAGGTTGGAGCAGTTGTGGCTGATGACTGGCAGGAAATGTCAGGAATCAATAACCGTAAGGAACTGGCAGCCGCTACTAAATGGCTTCAGCTGAAGATAAATAATTTCTGGATGGAACGCGGTGTCAGCATCGTTTCCCCGGAAACCACCTTCATTTCTCCTGATGCAGAAATAGGTGAAGATACAGTCATTTATGGCAATGTAAGGATCGAAGGCAAGACAACGATTGGTGTTGAGAATACTATTACCGAAGGAACTTACATCAGTAATTCACGAATTGGTGATTATAACACGATTATTTCTTCAAGAATCCTTGATTATCGAATTGGAAATAATAAAACTTTAGGACCGTGGGAAAATCTGACTGGTGCAAAGTCAGAGGAAACCGCAGATAGCAAGGACATAACTGAACACAACTTCAGAGAAAGGTTTAAAAGGTAAGGGTAAAGGCAATGGACAATATCACAATTTTCTCTTTAACATCTTGCAAGAACTTAACTGCAGAGATTGTTAACTACCTGGGAATCGAAGAAGGTAAGATCGAAGTAAAGCATTTCGCTGACGGTGAGATCTTAATTGAACCAGGTGAATCTGTTAGAGGCAAACATGTTTTCATCATTCAGTCTACATGTGGACCTGTTAATGAAAATCTGATGGAATTACTGATCGCTTTAGATGCAGTAAGAAGAGCAAGTGCCAAGGAAGTTACATGTGTAATCCCATACTTCGGTTATGCACGTCAGGACAGAAAGGCTAAGCCAAGACAGCCTATCACATCCAGACTTGTAGCTGATCTGTTACAGGCAGCCGGCGCTGACAGAGTTGTATGTATTGACTTACATGCTACTCAGATTCAGGGCTTCTTCAAGATTCCTACAGATAACTTAACCGCAATGGATCTGTTAGGACAGTATTTCAGAAAGAAGAAACTGAATGATGTTGTTATCGTTTCACCTGACCACGGTGGAGCTACCAGAGCCAGAACTCTTGGTGATAACGTAAATAACGCTCCTATCGCCATCGTAGATAAGAGACGTCAGAAACCAAACGTCGCCGAAGCAATGAACCTCATTGGTGATGTTGAGGGTAAGGATTGTATCATCGTTGATGACTTGGTAGATACAGGCGGATCATTATTAGGCTGTATTAAGATCTTAAAGGATCACGGCGCAAGAGACATCTACTGTGCCTGCACACACGGTGTATTCTCTAATAACGCCTTAGACAGAATTGCTCAGAGCGACATCAAGGAATTCGTAGTAACAAATACCATCGAATTAACTGAAGAGCAGATCGCCAAGGTTCCTAACCTGAAAGTATTATCAGTAGGCTTCATGTTGGCTAAGACAATAGAGGCAATCAGCAAGAACAGCCCTATTTCCAACGTCTACAACTTATTCCACGGCGAAGAAGATTAATTATGACAGTGCTTTACAAAAGCACTGTTTTTTTAACTGAAAAAAAAGACTGCTCTTATGAGCAGTCCCTTTGTTTAATGATTACTTACCGTAAAGAACGTTTCTTTCAGCCTCACTTAAAGGCTTATCCTTAATGCCTGAATCCTTTACAGAATTGTTAGCGGAATAGGCTTCAGAATAATCCAGCTGATTCTTATGACTGTAAAGGTCATTATGTATTCCTTCATGCTTTTCTGCCGGATATTGCGGGTACTGTCTGTTGATCTTCTGCCTTATCTGCTTTGCCTGTTTGGCTGTGGTAAAGAAACCCGCAATGACAGTGCCGAAAATCGAAAGGAATATGATTGAGAACACAATTGGAAATAATGTATCAAAGAAAAATGAATCCATTGTCTATTCCTCCTTTACTATATTATAGCTTAATTTCTACATAATTACCAAGATGGAAGCTGTAGATCAGGGTGTTAATGGTTCTGCCGTCATTTCTGTCGGCTAAGACATCATGGTAGGCCTTTAACTGGCTCTGGTATCTTTCCTGTAATATTGACTCTGTAACATTCTTGTCAGTCTTGAAATCTATAAGGTAAGATTCCTGATCATTTTCTGATAAAAGGTCAATTATGCCATTATGGAAGAAGTTGTTTTCCACATACATGAATGGCCATTCATTGTGATTTGTGTTATTGAACAGCTTTCTGGTCAGTTCATTTTCATAGAACTGCTTAACCAGCTTAATGTCTCTTTCACTTAAGTTAAGTCTGAGATTTCTAATGTCCTGTTCGTCTACTTCTCTGATACCTAATAATTCAATGGCCTTATGCATTAAGGTACCTCTGGTTGAACCGGCGATTCGGTCATAGTTAAGGTCAAACAGACCTGTTTCATGACTGCTTGGTAACTTGCTTGTTTCAATGCTTAAAGTTTCTTCAGAGTACTTTTCTATTGGCTGAACTAACTGCTTGTCACCTGCAGAAGCGATATATTTCTGTGGCAGTACCGTTTCATATCTGAACAGGCTTCTGATCTCATCAGGACAATACTCCAATGCCTTTAATATCCAGTTAACATAGGTACTGTCATTCTGCATTAGGAAGCTTAAGGATAACGGTTGAGTTGTTCTGTCCTTTTCATCGGAACAGAGAATGGTTAACTGAATCTTCGCTCTTGTAAGAGCGACATATAAAAGTCGTAACTCTTCATCAAGCTCATCAAGCTGTTTCTTTTTCCTGATGAGCTTTACATAGGTATTTTCATATTGAATTCGGTAAGGCAAGGTTACCAAGTCGGAACTGATGCCCAGCTTATCATCCACGGTAAAGAAACCGTCTCTGTTCTGACTCTTATGGTTAGAGAAATCAATGAAGTACAGATAATTGAATTCCAGACCCTTGGACTGGTGAATGGTCATTATTCTTACGACTTCATCTTTTTTGGTAACGGATAGAGCCTCAGCCTTATCTGCCTTGCTCTGGGAGTTGAGGTACTGAACCAGGTTACTTAGAACACTGTCATCAGCCTCATAGGCCACAACGTCATTATATAAGCTGTCCAGATTATCTCGCTGTGCAATTGAAATGTTATAGTAATACCAGTTTTCATACTGATAGATCTTACTTATGAGTTCACATAAGGTATGGCTAGGATAATAGCTTCTTAATTCATCAATGAGCTGACAAGCTTCCGGTTTATGTTTTTCAGCCTTTTCTCTGAGTGTTGATTCAGGGTCTGAAACATACATCCTGGCTATTTTCTCATCACTGACATTGAATATCGGACCTCTTAATAAATCCAAGAGATATATGTCGTCATCTTCCAGTAACAGATTCAATAATGAAACTACCGTACTTACAGCCGGATCATTGAAGAAGCCTTCACTGTAGGTCGCAAAGCTTGGAATGTTCAATGCGGCTAAGGAATCCTTTATGAGACCCTTATTGCCATTGTTTCTTACCAATATGGCAAACTCGTTATACTTGATGCCCTGCTTATCGTGCAGATCCTTAATGCTTCTGGCAACATAGTTACAGATGATCTTGTTCTTAAGTTTTCTGCCTTTGTATTCAGAAGTGTCAACGTTCTGAATCAGGATAGGCTTGTTTTCCTGTTGTTGTTCAACGGTTCCTGAAGAAAGACAGTCATCATCATTAAAGGTATTGTCTTCATGAATGTTCATTAAGACAGTGAAAATGTAGTTGGTAAACATGATGATGTTATTTTTAGAACGGTAATTTTCATAGAGGTTCAGTTTAACATCATCTTCAGTAAGGTTATTGATCAAGCCAATCATTAATTCAGGTTTGGCGTTACGGAAACCGTAGATGGACTGCTTGACGTCACCGACTCTGAATACATTCTTACCATTGGTTAATAACTTTACCAGTTCTTCCTGGCCCATTGATGAGTCCTGATATTCATCTACCATGATCTCATGGAACTGTGAACGGTAAATGCGGGCAATGTTGCCACTGTTCTTGCGTAATATTTCCAAGGCCATTTCTTCCATGTCTACGAAGTCAATGGTCTGATTTTCTGTTTTGATTCTCTTGAAGTTATTGCGGTATTTTTCCGTCAGTTCAATAATCTGGAAAACATAAGGTTTTACCTGCTTGTTAAGATGACAGAACTGGGAAACGGAAAAACTCTTGATAGGTGCCAAGGCTTCTCTGAACTTCTTCTTGGCGTCTTCTATATTCTTCTTATCCTCTTTTTCCAGGCCCTTTATTACCGGGAACTTGAAACTGGTTGTGGCTAAAAGGCTGGCCTTTTCATATTCAGAAGCCTTGATGTTGGTTTCAATTTCTTCAACTGCTTCCTTAATGCCTTTTAAGGTATCACGGTAGTTAGAAGATAAGTGCGAAGAAATGATGTCGTATTCCTGCTCTAATACCAATAACTGATGTAAGGCCTTGCCGCTTTCCAACAGTAACATGTCCTTTAAGCCATCTTCCAATAAGGAAGGAACAACGTTACCGTCAAACTGTCTGTATATTTCTCTTACCTTTAATTTATAGTCCTCAATGTTGGAAAGACCGTCAAAGGTATTACTGATGGTGTTAATGGCTTTTTCAATAGGTGAGTAATCTTCAATGCGCGGGCACATTACTCTTACCAGATCCTGGTAATTGCCCAGGTCTCTTAATACCTCATCCATCGCTTTTCTCTTGAACAGTAAGGTATCACTCTCACTCATTACATTGCCTGTAGCTAGTGGGTCAATGCCTAATACATAGCCATATTTCTTTACAATGTCCAAACAGAAGGCATCGATGGTTGAAATTGGGGCAGTAGGCAGCTTGGCAATCTGTTCAAACAGGAATTCCTGATTTTCTCCCTTGGCTGCCTCTTCTTCCAGTCTTAAGGCTAATCTGTCCTTAATTTCCTGGGCAGCGGCCGTAGTAAAGGACATGACTAAAACACGGTCAATGCTGATGTGGTCATCAACCATCATTTTAATCAAACGGTTGATCAGAACAGTTGTCTTACCGGTACCTGCTGAGGCACTGACAATGATGTTCTTGCCGGTTGTATCTACGGCTTTCTGCTGATTGACATTAAGATTCGGCACTGTCATCCTCCTCAGGAACTACGATGTAGTCACTCTTGTTTGAAGAGTCCAGATTACTGTGACATATCTTTCTGAACTTGCAGAAGGTACAGGCATCATTTACCGGATCAATGGAAATGTTGCCTGAAAGGATCTTTTCTGCGGTCAGCTTGTATATTTCCTCTATTACTTCAAAGTATTTTTCCGGTTCAATGTAGAAACGGGAATAGGAATAATAATCCTTCTCATTCTGATTATTCGGGTCAGTTATGTAAGCTGAATACTTGTTCTTATCCATGGCCATCTGTTCCTCAGGTTTGCCTGAAGAGTTGACCTTTGAATCATTTTTGAGATTATAGTAGGCCATGCCAAAAGGCGTTAAGCCTGTCTTAACGGAATATATCAACAGGTATGTCAATAACTGTAAGGACTTGCCACGGTAGATGTTTTCCTTGCTTATGGATTTGGCTGAACTCTTATAGTCAACGATCATGAATTCGCCATCAGCTTCATCAACACGGTCAATGGTACCATGCATGTATATTTTATAGTCATCCATTTTAATGTCTTTGCCGACTTTTTCTTCAAAGTGCTTTGGCTGGAAACTGGAGTTTTCCTTGGCTATTGAAAGGAATACAGTCTTGGTCAGAAGGTTTTCAA
>JAFUCG010000146.1 GCA_017459795.1 Erysipelotrichaceae bacterium
ATAATTATGCTCCAATTATGCCACTACCACCAAAGATATTATTAATGAATGAAGTAATATCATTGATTGACTTAACAAGAGAATCAAAGTCGATTTCAGCGATCTTTTCCAGATTACCCTTATTGTTAGCGACGATTTCCTCAAACTGACCATAAACGGTGTTTATCATCTTCATGGCCTCGTTATACTGGCGATAAGCCGTTATCATCTTAGGAATGGCTATTGCACAGGCAATTGCGAAAGCCGCAATGATGACCCACATTATGATCGTCTGAACTCTCTTCTGGTTATCCCTATCCCTTTTCTCCTGTAACAGTTCCATTAAAATCTCATGATCCTGTAATTCTTCAACATTATCCATTTTCACTTCTCCTATATCTATATTATATATTAAATTCTGATATCTTCATCGGTAATCGTAACAATTGCCTCATTTGTCAGGCTTGAAAGATCAAGTTTATTGATCCTTTCATTATGTCTGGCGATCACCTTATCAGCGATGTTTCTGATGCCTCTGGCGTTGCCAAAATCCTTCTTGTTCATTTCCCCGGCTATGACATTTTTGACTGTCTCATCGCTGTATTTGAGCTCATAGCCGCGCTTACTCATGTCAAAGCGGAATATCTGAACAAGCTCTTCAAGACTGTAGTCAGGGAACTCTATGACCTTGGAAAGACGACTTCTTAAGCCTGGATTACTGTCTAGGAATTCTTCCATTTCCTTAGTATAACCGGCTAATATTACGGCCAGATTATCTCTGTTATTCTCTATTTCACTGACTAATGTATTGACTGCTTCAACGCCGAAGCTGTCCTGCTCATTCATTACCAATGAATAAGCCTCATCAATGAATAATATTCCTCCCAATGACTTTCTGATTACTTCCTTCACCTTCAAGGCTGTTTCACCCTGATATCTGCCAACCAGGTCAGCCCTGACACATTCCACAAATACATCAGGACGCTTTAATAAACCAAGATGGAAGTAGATCTGGCTCAATAATCTGGCAACAGTAGTCTTACCGGTACCTGGATTACCGGTAAATACCAGATTCATCGGTATCTGATTATTGGCAATTGCCAAGCCCCTCTTACGGCTTTCATTCTGAATCTTTATCGCTCTTACCAGAGAGTTTACTTCTTCCTTTACACTTCCCAAGCCAATGAGATTATTAAGCTTTTCCAATGTGGTATCCAAGGTAGAAAGGTCAGTTTCCAGTGCTCCAAAGTCCTTGCCTTCCAATACCTGTAAATCAGCCATGTTGATGTTATCGATGTCTTCAGATAATCTTACAGCCTGTTTCTCAATTGCTTCATCCAGCAATCTTCTGGCAAAACGGGCATTATCGAATGTATCATCGATCTTTTCTTTATTAATTCTGGCCAATATGATGTCTCTGGCTTCCTTCTTGATACGGAAGTGTCTGCCTTCAGCCATGGAAACCAGAATGTCAACCAATTCGTCGGCTGAATAGTCTTCAATGTTTATCTTATGATCAAATCTGGAAGCCAGTCCAGGATTGGCATTTCTGATCATGTCATTCATCTGTTCTTCATAGCCAGCCATGATGACACAGTATTCACCCCGGTGATCTTCCATGTCCTTTAATAATGTATCTATTGCTTCAGTACCGAAGTCTCTTTCGTTATCCTTTTTATATAATGTATAGGCCTCATCAATGAATAAGGTTCCGCCTCTGGCACTGTTAATTACTTCCGTAGTCAGCTGAGCAGTCTGACCTATGTACTGACCTACCAGCTTGCTTCTGTCTACCTCAACAAATGTGTTGTTAGGTAATAAGCTCATATTATATAGCATCTTGCCAATGATTCTGGCAACGGTAGTCTTACCTGTACCCGGATTACCAGTAATAATGAAGTAATAGCCCTGTTTGCTGGCTGATAAGCCAAGAGTTACCTGACGCATGGAATCGATCTTGAAACGCTTGTACATCGTATCGAGCTGCTTCTTGACATTGTGCATGCCGATAACGGACTTGAAGTCTTCCATTAAGGCAGAAGAATACATTGAATTATCATTACGGCTGACGTGCAGGAAGCCATCATTGGCAATAACCTGCTCATCTTCCATTACCTGTTCAGTATCCTGTTTTTCCGTTTTTATCTCATTACCGAATTTATCTCTATGGAATATGACGGAAACAATTTCATCATCCTTGATGTCAACAACCTTCTGTGAACCATCAGGATATGAAATCTTAAAGACACCATTGCGCTTATTGTGTATGAAACTGCCTTCATACACCGTACCGTCAGAGGTGACGTATCTGCCATGACCATGGCGGTGGAAGGCATTGTTTTCAAATACCATTGAGCCATCATATACCGTGTCCTGCATGATCTCATTGTAATAGTCCGGGCCATAGACAGCGTGAATCGTTCCGACAGGAACCTGGTTTTCAAACTGACCGTTGAATTCAATCGGACCGATTGTCCATTTCTTTACCAGATAACCGTGCTGAACATCCTCCAGCCATTCTCCTTCATCAATCAGAGTTATCTCATTGTTCTGGTAGTAGCACTGAACAAAGTGTCCGCATCTCTTATTATTTCTCCACTCACCTTCCGAAGAAGACATGATGGTTCCATCCTCGTTATACCAGATCGCCTTGCCATAACCATCCCAGGTATAATCTTTAAAATAGCCGTCATATGTATACTGACCGCCCTTATAACTCATGAATCCTTTTCCGGTAACCGTATTGCCTATGTACTGACCGTCATAAACAGTGCCGTTATCCCAGGTAATATGTACTGTTCCGTCATTATTGTATGTCATTGCCATAGATACTACCTCTTATCTAATTAATATTATTTTACCAACTATGGAATTAAGAATAAACAAAAAAGCTGTCATTTCTGACAGCTTTGCTATTTATGATCTAAACTAATTAGCCAAGGATTTCTGTAACAGATCCTGAACCTACTGTACGTCCACCTTCACGGATAGAGAACTTTGTTCCCTGCTCAACAGCGATTGGGTGAATCAGTTCAACAGTCATTTCAACGTTATCACCAGGCATAACCATTTCCTGTCCGCCTAAATCTTCGATAACGCCTGTAACGTCAGTTGTACGGAAATAGAACTGAGGACGATAGTTAGCAACGAATGGTGTATGACGTCCACCTTCTTCTTGAGTTAAAACGTATACCTGTCCCTTGAACTTGTTATGAGGATGTACGCTACCTGGTTTTGCTAAAACCTGTCCACGTTCGATCTGGTCACGTGAGATACCACGTAATAATGCACCGATGTTGTCGCCAGCCTGTGCGAAGTCTAATGTCTTACGGAACATTTCAAGACCTGTAACAACTGACTTCTGAGTTTCTCTGATACCAACGATTTCAACTGGGTCGTTCAAGTTAATAACACCACGTTCAACACGTCCTGTAGCAACTGTACCACGGCCAGTGATTGTCATTGTATCTTCAACTGCCATTAAGAATGGCTTGTCATCTTCACGTGCTGGGTCTGGAATCCAATTATCAACTGCATCCATCAGTTCTAAGATAGCCTTTTCAGCCTCTGGATCGCCTTCCATAGCCTTTAAAGCAGAACCTCTGATAACAGGTGTGTTGTCACCATCGAATCCGTACTTGTCTAATAATTCACGTACTGTCATTTCTGCTAAGTCAATGAATTCTTCCTGACCTTCCATCATATCACACTTGTTCAGGAATACTACCATCTTTGGTACACCTACCTGACGAGCTAATAATACGTGTTCGTTTGTCTGTGGCATTGGTCCGTCTGTAGCAGCTACTACTAAGATAGCACCATCCATCTGAGCTGCACCAGTGATCATGTTCTTGATGTAGTCAGCATGCCCTGGACAGTCAACATGTGCGTAGTGACGCTTGTCTGTTTCATATTCAACGTGTGCTGTGTTGATCGTGATACCACGAGCCTTTTCTTCTGGAGCACCGTCGATCTGGTCATATGCCTTTGCTTCTGCCTTACCCTGCTTTGCTAAAACTCTGGTAATGGCTGATGTTAATGTTGTCTTACCATGGTCGATATGGCCGATAGTTCCAATGTTAACATGTGTTTTAGATCTGTCAAATTTCTGTTTTGCCATAGTTTATTTTCCTCCTCGAATTTTCTTATCCAATAAACATTTTAAAGCATCTTAATTAATAAATCAATAAATATTGGCTAGGCTGCATTACGCTTAATGATCTGCTGTGTAATTGAGAATGGAACCTGTGAATAATGGTCCATCTGCATTACATAGTTGCCTCTGCCCTGAGTAAATGAACGTAACGCTGTAGCGTATCCGAACATTTCTGAAAGTGGTACCATAGCCTTTACAGCTATTGCATTTCCTCTTTCTTCCTGGTCAACGATCTGACCACGTCTTGAAGTGATGTCACCCATTACTGAACCTAAGTATTCACTTGGAGCTGTTACTTCAACGTTCATGATAGGCTCTAAGATAACTGGAGCACACTTCTTTGCTGCTTCCTTCAGAGCCAGGCTGGCAGCGATCTTGTAGGCATTTTCACTTGAGTCAACTTCATGAGCTGAACCGTCAAATAATGTTGCCTTGATATCAATAACCGGATATCCTGCCTGTAAGCCACTGTTCAATGCAGCTTTTAATCCTTCTTCGGTTGGCTTGATGTATTCCTTTGGAACACTTCCGCCTACTGTGGCATCGACAAATTCGAAGCCCTTATCTTCGTTAGGTTCAAATCTGATCCAGACATGACCATACTGACCATGACCACCAGACTGTCTGACGAACTTACCTTCACATTCAGCTGTCTTCGTAATAGTTTCACGATAAGCAACTTCTGGTTTACCAACATTACATTCAACACCGAATTCACGCTTCATACGGTCTACGATGATATCCAGGTGTAATTCACCCATACCAGCAATGATCGTCTGACCTGTTTCTGTATCTGTATATGTTCTGAATGTTGGGTCTTCCTCAGCTAACTTAGCCAGTGCAATGCCCATCTTGTCCTGGTCATTACGTGTCTTTGGTTCAACTGACATGTTGATAACAGGTTCTGGGAATACCATTGATTCAAGCTTAATGTCGTAACCTTCAGCACATAATGTGTCGCCGGTTGTCGTATACTTGAAGCCGATGGCAGCCGCGATGTCACCTGAGTTAACTTCTGTAATATCCTGACGGTGATTTGCGTGCATCTGCATGATACGTCCAAATCTTTCCTTCTGACCCTTTGTAGAGTTGTAGATGTATGAACCAGCCTTAGCTGTTCCTGCATAAACTCTGAAGTAAGTTAACTTACCAACAAATGGGTCTGTCATGATTTTGAAGGCCAATGCAGCGAACTTGCCGTTGTCATCAGCATGAACTTCTACTTCTTCACCTTTTGAGTTAACGCCCTTGTATGGCTTAACTTCCAATGGTGATGGCAGATAGTAAACGACTGCGTCCAGCATCTGGACAACGCCCTTGTTCTTATAAGCAGCTCCAGCCATGACTGGGAAGAATTCACCTGAGATTACGGCTTTTCTGATCTGAGCGCGTAATTCTTCAGGAGTGATGTCCTCACCCTCAAGAACCTTCATCATGAAGTCATCATCATAATCGGCAACAGCTTCAACGAGTTTCTGACGGTATTCCTCAACCTGGTCAACCATGTCTGAAGGAATGTCTATAATATCATCAGGATCCTTAACGTCCTTACTGAACTGATAAGCCTTTCTTTCGACTAAGTCAATGACACCGTCGAAATTAGCTTCAACTCCGATAGGCAATTGAATTGGTGCAGCCTTGGCACCTAATCTCTTGCCAATTGATTCTACTGACATATAGAAGTCAGCACCAGTTGCATCCATCTTATTGACAAATACGATTCTAGGTACGCCATATGTTGAAGCCTGTCTCCAGACTGTTTCAGTCTGAGGTTCAACACCTGCTTTGGCATCCAGTACTGTAACAGCACCATCAAGTACTCTTAATGATCTTTCTACCTCAACAGTAAAGTCAACGTGCCCTGGTGTATCAATGATATTAACTCTGCAACCTTTCCATGTTGCGGTTGTAGCAGCAGAAGTAATGGTGATGCCACGCTTCTGTTCCTGCTCCATCCAGTCCATTGTAGCTGTGCCATCGTGAGTCTCACCTATCTTATGAGTACGACCAGTATAGTATAGAATACGTTCTGTAGTAGTCGTCTTACCGGCATCGATGTGTGCCATGATACCGATATTACGTGTATGTAATAAATCAAACTCTCTTGGCATATAAACCTCTACTACCAGCGATAATGTGCGAATGCCTTGTTAGCATCTGCCATCTTATGTGTGTCGTCACGCTTCTTAACTGCACCACCAACACCGTTAGATGCATCGATGATTTCGTTAGCGAGTCTTAATTCCATGGTCTTTTCATTACGTAATCTAGCGTAATTTACTAACCATCTTAAGCCTAAGGTTAATCTTCTTTCCTGAGATACCTCTACTGGTACCTGGTAGTTAGATCCACCTACACGACGAACCTTTAATTCCAATACAGGCATGATGTTGTCAAGTGCCTGTTCGAAAACTTCCATAGGCTGACGGCCTGTTTTTTCTTCAACGATTTCGAATGCGTTGTATAAAATTGTCTGAGCTGTTCCTCTTTTCCCGTCGATCATGATTCTATTGATTAAACGAGTAACTAACTTTGAGTTATAAATAGGATCTGCTAAAACATCTCTTTTTGCAATGTGTCCTTTTCTTGGCATTTTAATTTCCTCCTTTCACAATCAACGGTTTATTTAGGTCTCTTTGTACCATACAGTGAACGACCCTGTTTACGATCGTTTACACCAGCACAGTCCATAGTACCACGTAAAATATGATATCTAACACCTGGTAAGTCCTTAACACGGCCTCCACGAATCAGAACAACGCTGTGTTCCTGTAAGTTGTGTCCTTCACCAGGGATATAAGCTGTAACTTCCATACCATTGCTTAAACGTACACGGGCATACTTACGTAATGCTGAGTTAGGCTTCCTTGGTGTCATGGTGCCTACACGAGTACAAACTCCACGTTTCTGAGGAGCGCTCTGTGATGTAGGACGACGCTTCAAAGAATTGTAACCACGGTTTAAAGCAGGTGAATTGCTCTTCCACTGTTTGCTGTCACGTCCCTTACGAACTAATTGGTTAATAGTTGGCATTTCTTTTCTCCTTCCTACGCACACATTCCCGGGTGCGTCTTTTTGGCTAATTTAATATAGCTCCCTAAGGAGCCACTCATTCAGCCCTATTATATTAACCTAGAAAAAAAGAGGTGTCAACATTTTTTGACCTCTTTTTGAAAATATTTTCAATAGTTAATAAACACCTTTGTTAAAAGGCTTTTCTACTCTTTTGGAGCCACAAATCTGATGGCTTTTTCCAGGTTCTCAACTAAGAAGTGATCATCTGTCATTAATTCCCCATCCACACTGATGTCAATTGGCTCAGGAGCAATCAATTCAACCTTTTTTGCTCTTCTGTAGGACAGGTATTTCAGACATTCAGGATCATCCAGATGAGTTCCCTTCATGTACTTGCCAATCAGGAAAGGTATCTTATACTTCGGAATGACCTTGAAGCAGCAGACCTCAGCAAAGCCATCATTGATGACCGACCTTGGAGCACTTTTGAATGAACCTCCAACATGAGTGCCATTACAGACGGTGCACATCATGAAGTTACCGTCATTGATTGCTTCGCCATCAACCTTTATCAGACACTTGTTATTAAGGCCTGAGAACAAGCCTTTTATTACGCCGGTATAGTAGGCATTGTTACCGCCGATGATCGGTTTTCTTTTGACCTGAATCATTGTACGCAGTACTACCGTATCAAAGCCAAAGTGTACGGCATTAAGTGCATAATGATCCTTCACCTTAAGTACGTCAACGCGGATCTCTTCCCCGTCTATGAGTTTCTGTAAATCAAGGAACTTCTCCTTACCGCCAAAGTACTTGACGTAATCATTACCACTGCCAACCGGATAAGCAGTCATTCTGGCATTTTCAAATTCAAACACGCCATTGGCTACTTCATTTATCGTTCCATCCCCGCCACAGGCATAGAAGGTATACTGTTCATTTTCATTTTCACGGCACAGCTTTCTGATGTATTCCGTTGCATCACCTGGACTTTTGGTTTCATAAATACAACTGTCAATGCCGTTAAGCTTACTGACTGTTTCCATAATAATCGCAAGTGAATTCTGTTTTCCCGCTGCCGGGTTGACGATAAATACGTGTTTCATGGATTCTCCTATTATTTTTATTAATATAATCTATTTCTATTATAACAGGTATTTTTCTACATATCTTGCAAAGCCGTCATTGTTGTTGTCATATTCCGTGATCTGCTTACTGACAGCCTTGGTATCAGCAGAACCATTTAACAGACATACGCCATAGCTATGCTCAAGCATGCCATTGTCATTTGTAGTGTCACCAAAGCTGATTACATCATCAAGAGGGATGTCATGCAATTCACAGAACTTCTTCATGGCAACTGCCTTGTCAGTTCCTTCAGCCATGAATTCATAAACAAATGGCTGAGTCTTAAAGCCAATTACTCCTTTAATTGGATGTTCGGCAAAATACTTTTCAAATGCCGGCATTTCTTCTTCAGGCAATCTAATTAACATCTTTGGAATGTCATCCTTCCAGAAATCAGAAATGTCATCTACCATTCTGATCTTGTGGGTAGCGTTACGGGACATTGATGCTCTGATGAAATCATTCATCTTATTAAAATAATAATGTTCATCACGCATGAACTGCATTGTATAGCCAAATGGTTCTACTGCTTTAACTATGCGCTTTGTTGTTTCAGGCTTCAGATAATTGTATTTATGTGTTGTGTCAGTAATTCCATCATAGAATTCGGCACCGTTAACGCCAATAAGCACATCAAACTTGAAATCAAAATTCCATTTTTCAGGCATTTCCTGCAGATCAGGAACGGTTCTGCCGCTTGCCAGACCGATCATATAGCCTTTTTCATGCAGCTTTAATAAAGCCTGTCTGCTTCTCTCCGTCAATTCACGGTCATCATTGAGAAGCGTTCCATCATTGTCACACAAAACCAAACGAAACTTACTCATACTAAAAAAATCGCCTTCCTAATCACAAATATCTCCGTACTCAAAATCGATGATCTTACTTAAGTCTGCCGGATTCATTTCAACCTGATAACCGATCTTGCCGCCGCTGAACATGATAGTTTCAAACAGCATGGCAGTCTCATCAACAGTTGTTCTGAAAAACTTCTTCATGCCTATTGGTGAACAGCCTCCATGAATGTATCCGGTCAAAGGCAACAGTTCCTTTGACTTGATCATTTCAATGTTCTTTTCGCCAACAGCCTTGGCAGCCTTTTTCAGATTCAGTTCTCTGGTTACCGGAACCACGAACACATAGTGTTCTCTCGAAGCTCCCACTGTAACCAATGTCTTAAAAACCATGTCTGGATCCTGATGGAGCAATTCGGCAACTTCCTTACCGCTTAATGCTGAATCTGTTTCGTAAGTGTGCTCTTTATAACTGATCTGCTTTTGATCAAGCAGCCTCATTACGTTCGTTTTTTCCTGCTTTTTCATAACCCTACCTGATTTTCACCATAGTATAATATATTTCTTCATCAAATCTCACAATTTTTGCCCCATTATTTAACATAACTCTTAATGAAGGCATGTTATTTCGATAACAGGCCATTAAAACTTCGTCTTCTTTTACTATTTTCCGGCACATTTCCAACGTAAGTCTTAGCCCTTCCGTGCCATAGTGATTGCCACGGTATTCCTTTAATATTCCAAAACCAATGTGCCCACTGCCTTCTCTTAGTTCATCATTGAGGTAATGTCTTATCTTAAACAACCCGACAATTTTTCTGTCCTTCCAAAGGAAATAATAGGATTCAGGAACATCTCCTTCAGCCAAATTAAAACCTCTGGCACTGTCCAGCATGTTCTGGATACCAGCGGTCTTGAAAGTCTGCTTATCCATGAAGCAGTATTTGTTTATGTAGCCGTTCTCATAGAACGGGATTTTTTTAATGGCCTCAAATTCCTTATCGCTGTCTTCAAAATTGGCAGCCTTCAAATAAAGCATTTACAGTTCCAGCTTTCTGATTTCTTCCTTGCACTTGTTCATGATGCCATCTACATCAGCACCCCATAAGTCCAGCTTTTCAGCCTTGATATAGACAGTTTCCTTAATGCCATAGAACTTCTCGCACAGCATCTTAATGTATCCGTAACCTAATTCATCAGAATAGATCTCCCCACCGGCTGTAGTAACATAGATAAGTTTCCTGCCATTGCACAGGCCATATGGTTCATCATCCTTATAGGCAAATGTTACACCGACAACATTGATATGTTCGATATATGTCTTTAAGCTGGCTGGAAATGACAGATCCCAATATGGGGCTGCTACTACAATTACATCAGCCTTGGCAAACTGCCAGGCATATTTAATCATCTCATCTGTAAGGTCATTGTCTAACTGTAACTTTGAACGGTAATCAAGAGTTTCCCTGGTTAAAGGCTGAAGATTTTCCTTCTCCAGGTTTACTTCAGTAATGTTGCCATCTAACTTGCTTAATACAAGTTCAGCCAATTGCTTAGTTCTTGATTCTTTTCTGACACATGCGTTTACAAATAAGATCTCCATATCATGCTCCTGTTCCCATATTTATAGTTTTTCATTAACGAAGTAGGCCTTTACTTCACTTTCAGTAATGAGTACTGATTCCTGATTAAAGAATGCACATAAGTCTCTGGCTATTTCACTGATGGTTTCCTTAGGAACATCAATCAGTGTCAGCATCAGACTTACCTCTTCGGTATAATCTCCGTTTTCATGCAGATAACCGCCTTGTTGAACGGCAAAGGAAAACGGTACATGATAGCTGTAACAGACGTGTTTCAGAATGCTGACATACTTGGATGTATCATGTTCCTGTTTTAAAGTTTCCGAATCATTTAAGCCAATGTAGATTTTTGTTTCTAACAAGATGGTTACCTCATTATCTATTTCAATGATATCACTATATCGTATTACACCGCCAGTTATTTTGTTGATTCAGACGGCAAGTGCTTAAGTGACCATAGCGCTATCGGAACTTCAATCAATAACATTATGCTCCAGCCTATGCCGCTGGCCCAGGCAATGCCGCGTATGCCAATCTTAGGGGCCAATATCATGGTGAACAATGTTCTGAAGGAAATCTGAACAGTTGTACCTAAGATGGTCATCTTCATTCTTCCCATGCCTCTGTAAAAGCCCTGGAAGCCATTGGTCATGCCAGGCAACAGATACAGGAAAGCCATTACTGATAAATAGTTACTGCCGATGTTAATGACATCTTCAGCTGCCTCCCCTGTAACAAACATTGCCACAATATGTTTTCTTAAGGCAAAGGTTACTAAGGCAATGAATAAGCCATAGGCCGCTTCCATGGATATGCCTGTGGCAAAGCCCTTCTTAATTCTCTCATTCTTCTTGGCACCACGGTTCTGAGCAATGTAAGTTGAAATGGCACTTGATATGCCCTGTTCTGGAATACAGGCAAAGTCATCAGCTCTGGTAACGGCATGGAAAGCCGCCATTGAAGAAACGCCTAACATGTTTACCTGCCCCTGAATCAGTACCTTGCCAATTGGCTGAATAGCCTGCTGCAAGGCAGTAGGTGCGCCATAACGAACCAGATCACTGAATATCTGGTGTTCGTATTTCCACTCCTCACCGTGAGGAACAAGTTCCTTGGTTTTAGTAACAAGATAGTGGAACGCCAGTAAGGCACTGGCTGCCTCAGCTACTAACGTAGTCATTGCGCTGGTAAAGATGCCCAGATGGAATATTCCTAATAATATTAAATCTAATACTGCGTTCAATATCGAACAGAAAGCCAGAAATCTTAAAGGAGTCTTAGAGTCCCCTACACTTTTCATGGCCGCTGCTAAGGCATTATAGGCAAAGGTAAACGGTGCTCCCAAAAAGGTAATTCGTAAATATGTGGCAGTAATTCTGCTGATGTCTTCCGGTACCTCCATTACCTTAACTATCAAGTCAGAAAGGATGAAACCTGCCAAGGCAACGCATGTAGCGATCATTATGCCAGTCTTAAGCGTAACGGCAATCGTTTTTCTTAATCCTGACATGTTTTTGGCGCCAAAGTGTTCGCTCATCAATATGCCTGCTCCAATACATAAACCTGAAATAGATAGTATGACAAGATTCATTACCGGTGCAGCCGTTCCTTCTGCCGCCAAGGCATCCTGACCAATGAAGCGTCCGGCAATGATTGAATCTATGGCATTATAGGCCAGCTGTAACCAGTTAGCCATTAATAAAGGAAGTGCATAGCGCCATAAATGGGAAAATGGTTTTCCATTTGTCATATCACGCATGAACTTCCCTCCGATCTTCTGCTCTAAGATATTAACACATCGGCATAATAAATGGCCAGGCATTAACATCAC
>JAFUCG010000147.1 GCA_017459795.1 Erysipelotrichaceae bacterium
TAACAAGGGGAATAAGTACTCACTAAGCTAATTCTGTTTTCCATAACAGAATTATATAGACCAGCCTTAGGATTTAACAATAGATTGACAGGGTCTATATTCCTGTCTAGAAAGTATTATACGAGGGTGAAATAATATGAAAAAGGAAAAACAAAATCAGCATCCTGACTGGCAGACTACGGCCAAGGAACGATTCAGTTACTATCTTGGCTTGATATCTCCATATACCATGAGCGGTATGATGGGCTCATTCTTAACAACCTATCTGTTACTTTCAGGTATTGGTCTGGAAGTATCAGCGGTACTGTTACTGGTAATGAAGATAATCGATGGCTTTGATGATCTGTTATTTGGCTGGGCAATTGACCGCTTCCGTCCGAATCAGAATCCAAAGTTGAAAAAAATCGTTGGTGAGGGACGTTTCCTACCATGGTATAAACTTATCTGGCCAATCATGCCGATTGGTATCATTGGATTATATTGCATGCCATTATCATTAAGTGTCGGCGCTAAGATTGCCTGGGTTGCCTTCTTCTACTTCGTGGCTGATGTAGGTTACAGTTTCATGGATATCTCCATGGTTTCCATGCAGACGACTTTAACCAGCAATACTCATGAAAGAGACCAGCTGATCATGAAGGGCATGGTAACATTGTTTGTCATCATGATGCCTATCGCTGCCTTGGCAAACATTCTTGCCAGCAGTAAGGTTGGTTTATCTTTCAGAACCATAGCCTTCATCTTTGTGGCTTTGGCAATAGTACTGTTAATGCCAATGATCACTCAGGTAAAGGAACATGCCTATACAGGTAAAGATGAAAATAATAAGAATGTTACTGATGAAAAGGCTCCATTCTTCAAGTCTCTGGGTGATGCCTTAAAGAACCGTAATCTTGTTGCCTTCTATGGCGGCAAGATGTTACAGAGCATGTTGGCCACAAGCGATGCTCTTGGCATAATTGGCGCATTCTATCTGTTTGGTAATGAACTGGTAACTGCCATTCAGGGAATGGTTAGTACAGTATTGGGCTTTGTAATAATGTTGATACTGCCTAAGATTTATGAAAAGCATGACCGTCATAAGATCTACATGACCTTCACACCGATCTCAATTGCCATTGCCGTAATTGTTTATATCATGGGTCATAAGAACATTGCTCTTTACATTGTCATGCAGTGTATTTTACAGATACCTAAGTCAATTGCCGGAGGCTGTGAAAACTTCATGAGACCGCAGGTCATTGAATACGGTAAGTATAAGACAGGTAAGGACTTAACAGGTATTCAGGCATCATTATCAACGTTTGTTTCCATTGTCTCCAATGCCATCCCTGGTTCTCTTGCCTTAGCAATATTAGGAGCAGCAGGATGGGTAACTGTAGAAGCTGAAAGCTTCAAGCAGCTGGCTGAAATGGGTGTAGCCCAGCCTGACAGTGCCATAAAGGCCTTATGGTTCATTACGGCCGGCTTACCAATAATTGGCTATGTTCTGTTATATGTATGTAATCTGTTCTATAACCTTAACGATAAGGATGTTGACATCATGATCAAATACAATAACGGTGAAATAACAAGAGAGGAATGCGATTCCCTGCTTTCCAAGAAGTACTAGAAAGGGGATTACAGTAAATGAATCTTAAACTGTATCTGGCAATAAGAAATGCCAAAAAATACATGAGGGAACACAATCATCCAGGAAGAATGATTGTTACGGAAAAGGATCTTGAAGACTGGCGTCAAAGAACCCGTACCATGGATAAGGACTGTTATACAGTTGATGAGAAACTGAAAAAGGGACTGAATATTGAAAAGGCTGAATTACAATATACTTCCGGCTGGTTAATCAGTAAGGAAGGAAATCCTGAAGATAAGATCCTTTATCACATTCATGGCGGTGGCTTCATTAACGGCTGTGCAAAGATGCTGTTTCCTTTCTATTCCTATGTTGTAAATAACTGGGGCTATAATGTCTTTTCCATAGATTACCGTTTAGCACCTGATTACCATTGCATCGATGCAATAACAGATTGCGAAGATGGATATAAGTATCTGTTGGAACATTATACTCCTGATAACATCATTCTGATGGGTGAATCTGCCGGTGGTAATCTGGTATTAGGATTGCCTCATAAATTAAAAGATGATGGGTTACCACTACCAAAGGGAATCATATCTGATTCGCCAGTCGTTCAGTTTCTTCATTATCCTTACAGTTATTATGAGAATTCCTGTAAGACTGACTTCGGCATCATATTCGGTATCAATGAAGCTGTGTTGGGAGTCTATCCTGGTGAACTTCCAATAGATCATCCATATTTATCACCATTATGTGGGGACTTAAGTGGTTATCCACCAGTCTATCTGGATGCTTCTGATAAAGAAAGCTTAAGAGATGAAGCCAGAATGATGTATGTAAGACTTAAGGAAGAAGGCTGTGATGTTGAATATCACGAACTAAAGGACTTCTTCCATGCCCAGATGCCTAACATCAAGTCACACTCTACCAGAAAGAAACAACATCCATTGATACTTGCATTCATTCACAGACTGTGGGGCTAAGATGAATAAGAAACTGGTCATTGACTTACATACCCATACCATCGCTTCCGGACATGCCTATGGCACCATAGAAGAAAATGCCCTGGCAGCTAAGCAGAAGGGTTTAGTAGGCTTAGGTATTTCTGATCATGCCCCGGGAGTAGATCCACGTACAGATTTACAAAGCTTTGCCGCTTTGAAAGATGTACCGAGAATTATTCATGGGGTAAATATCTACTATGGTGTAGAGAATAATGTGACTAATGAAGGAACCATGACATTGGAAGAAAGCTTATTAGAAGCATTGGATTACTGCATCGTTGGGATACATGGAACCTGTTATGAAACAAGAGATGCTGAAGAGAATACTGTTAATCTGTTAAAGTGCATGGCTCATCCGAAGACTTTCTTTGTATCACATCCTGATGACGGCTATTTTCCGTTAGATTATGAAAGACTGGTGTTAGGGGCTAAAAAGTATGGTGTTGCGTTAGAAGTAAACAGTTCTCATGTTAAGAATCCATGGCGAATGGGAACTCTTGAAAATATCAGAATCTATGTGCCTTTGTGCATGAAATACAGGGTTCCGATCTTTGTAGGATCAGATGCCCATGAACCCGGTCAGGTAGGAGAGTTTTCTGAAGCAGTTGCCTTATTGGAGGAAATGGGCTTTGATGAAGATCTGATCATCAATAATGATGAAGATAAATTCAGATCATTTATAAAATTTAAGGAATAAATGATATGGTTGATATATTTAAATTAACAATTCCACAGTTAACGGAAGATGAAGAAAGAACCGCATATGTCTATGTACCTGACGGTGAAGATGGTAAGAGATACCCTGTTCTTTACATGTTTGACGGACAGAATCTTTTCTATGATGAAACAGCATCCTTTGGTAAAAGCTGGGGATTACTGAAATACCTTGAGGAGAATAAGACACCATTGATCGTTGCTTCGGTTGCCTGTAACTTTCATAGAGAAGATTACAGATTAGGCGGCAGATTCTCAGAATACAGTCCTTTCTCATTTGAAGAACCAATGATTGGTAAAATAAAGGGAAGAGGCAATATAACCATGGACTGGCTGACTGAAGAGTTCAAGCCATATATTGATGAACATTATCCAACATTACCGGACCGTGAACATACCTTCATTGCCGGCAGCTCCATGGGTGGACTTATGACACTATATGCAATATTGGAATATAATGATTACTTTTCAAGGGGAGCTGCCGTATCACCGGCCATGTATTTCTCCTCAGAAGAAGTAAAGGAAATGATAAGGAATGCAGAAGTCAGAAGTGATACCGTTCTCTACATGGATTATGGGGAAAAGGAACTCTTTGATTCCAGAGGTGAACAAATCTGGAAAGAGGCCGTACATCTTTTACATGATAAACGGCTGTTATTAGAAACAAGAATCGTTCCTAATGGCATTCATTCAGAAGTGACATGGGAAAAACAGGTGCCATTCATCATGGCAGTTCTGTTCTACGAATTATAGGCATAAACAGACATTTGATCAGGTTAATGATTGAATGTCTGTTTTTGTTTAGACATTCAATAAATATCTTAAGGTTTCAAACCTCTGTAATGTGTTAGAATTATTAAGTGTTGAAAAAAGAGGTAACACTTAATTAAATGAAAAAGACTGACTTAAGACATTTACTGGCTGTATTATTGCCGGCTATCATAACATTTGGCATAAACATGTTTGCCTACATGGTACCTAAGCAGGTAGTATCCCCATCAAGGTACATATTTCTTAACATGGAGATTGACCGTTACATCCCTTTTGTACCTTGTTTTGCGTTGTTTTACTACATGGCATTTGTTCAGTGGTTCAATTATTTCCTGCAGGCAAGCTTTGGCGACAGGAATTTAAGAAACAGATATTTCAGCTGCGATATAATTTCCAAAATCGTCATCTTCATGATTTTCATGATCTGGCCAACAGCTGTAAACCGTCCTTCGGTCGAAGGTGTTACAGGATTCTGGGGTTGGGTTCTAGGCATGACCTTTACGGTTGATAACCCTTTAGGAGCCTTGCCTTCACTTCACTGTTATTACAGCTGGCTTTCTTTCCGTTACAGCCTGGATGCTGAGCCAAAAGAAAGAAGATGGATTACCTGGTTACAGTTGATTCTGTCATTACTGGTATTTGCCAGCACAGTACTCGTTAAGCAACATTATTTCATTGACATAATCGGCGGCATTGTCTTTGCGGAGTTATTCCTGTGGATTGCCAGTCATACTGAATTACCGGGAGTCATTGGTAAGTGGTTTGATAAGATCACGGATTCTGTTGAAGGAAAAAGATAAGCATTTTAAAAGCTCTCTGTGAGAGCTTTTTATAACCATTTCTTATGTTTGAAGAATAGGAGGCTTGCTATTGCGATTAACAGACTGATTATGAATACAGCCGGGTAACCATATTCTGAATTAAGCTCAGGCATGTACTTGAAATTCATGCCATACCAGCCTGTTATTAAGGTTAATGGACTGAAGATGGTTGTTACTACGGTAAGGATAGTCATGATGTGATTCTGTTTGTCAGTCAGGTTGGCATCGAAGTCAGCGCGTATCTGAGAAGTGTAGTCAACAAGGGCCGTACACATGTCAAACAGGCGTCCTGCTCTCTTACTGAAAAGACTGAAGTAACGGACGTTTTCTTCCTTGAAGAAGTCATTCTCGTTTTCTTCCAGTTCCTGGGCTAAGTCAATCAGACGGTCATAGTGTGTTCTTAATACTCTGAGGTGATCACGGATGGTGTTGATGTTTTCCAGATCAACTTCTTCCTTATTGTTAATGGATTTGTCTGTATCAATGAGCTGCTTTTCATAACGCTCTAAAATGGTGAGGTCATCAGCGATGATTTCCTCAAGGAAGTCATAAATGAATCTTTCCAAGGATGGCATGCGCCACTTTCTGGTAAGAGAAATCTTACTGATTATTGTTTCAACGGTATTCTCCCTGTCAATGAATATGATGCTGTTTTCATCTATGACAAAGGCAAACCTCTTAAAGTCTACAGTACCGTTGTATTCATAAGGTAGGGCAAATGAACCGGTAATGGAATTGTAATTGACTTCAGCCATGGTGGTATGAATGTCAAGAGTTTCAAAGTCCATGTCAATGCCCAGATCAAGAACTCCTTTTTCCTTCTGCCACTGTTCCGGGGTAAGAATGGCAACGTATGGTTGATTACTTTCCTTTGATGGAATGTCAGGGCATTCCTTTAATGTGTTTTCTATCAGGTAATACATGAATCTATCCTCCTATGTAATGGAAATGTGTATGTTATTTTTTAATCATGAAATTCTAATATATTCTATCATTTGTTTCGGTAAATAAAACATAATAGTTCTATTAACGCTTTTCAAATGGTATTTACATAAATGTTAAAATATATTTAGCAGTGTAAAACAATATTGAAGGGATGGTGAGCACCATGATCATAAATACCGGTCAGAGAACAGACATACCGGCTTTTTATGCAGATTGGTTCGTCAACAGATTAAGGGAAGGGTATGTATGTGTACGTAATCCTTATAACCCGGAACAGGTAAGCCGTTACCGTCTTGACCCTTCAGTAGTAGACGTCATAGGTTTCTGTACCAAAAATCCAACCCCAATGTTTCCTTACATGGACTTGTTAAAGGATTATGGTCAGTACTGGTTTGTTACGATAACCCCATACGGTAAGGACATTGAACCTAATGTACCTGATAAGCATGCAATATTACAGGATTTTAAGAAGTTATCAGAAATGGTTGGAATTAATTCCATTGGCTGGCGTTATGATCCTATCTTTATTAATGAAAAGTACACCATGGAATACCATTTAAGAGCTTTTGAAAAAATGGCGACGGAATTAGACGGTTATACCAAGACAGTAGTAATAAGCTTCATAGATTTATATGAAAAGGTAAAGGTTAACTTCTCGGAAGTTAAGGAAGTTGAACAGTTACAGCGCTTAACCCTGGGTAAGGAAATAATAAGAATTGCCAGAGAACATGGCATGACAGTAAAGCCATGTGGGGAAGGTAGTGAACTGGCAGTATATGGGGCTGATTGTGGTGGATGCATGCTTATCTCGGATTATGAGAAAGCCATTGGTCAGAAGCTTGAGGTACCGGCCTTTAATGGTGCCAGGGAATTGTGTTCCTGTTATCTTTCCTGTGACATAGGAGCATATAATAGCTGCAAGCACATGTGCCGTTACTGTTACGCCAATGTAAGTAAGGAAAAGGTAATGCTCAGAAGTAAGATGCATGACCCTGAATCTCCGTTTCTGATTGGTAACTATAAGGAAAACGATCAGATTCATGATGTAGTACAGAAATCATGGAAATCAAGACAGGTAAGTCTGTTTGATGATATTATGAATGTATAATTAACTCAGCGAGGAAACAATATGAAAGAATTTAAGGGTTTTAAAAGAGGGGTTAACCTGGGAGGCTGGCTGTCTCAGTGTGACCATAGTGAAGAAAGATATCAGAACTTCATTACTGAAGAAGACATAGCAAATATCAGTACATGGGGTCTGGATCATATCCGCATTCCAATTGACTATGAACTGTTGGAAGATGAGAAGGGGAACTATCGCATTAATGGTTTTGAACTGTTGGACAAGGGTTTAAACTGGGCTTTTAAATATGGCTTGAATGTGATCATTGACTTACATAAGACCTATGGCTACAGCTTTGACATTGGTGAAAAGGAAAGCGGCTTCTTTGAAAACAAGAATCATCAGGAAAGATTCTACCGTCTGTGGGAACAGATTGCCACACACTTTGGCCATTATGGCGACAAGGTAGCCTTTGAACTTCTAAATGAAGTTACTGATCCTGAAGTAAGTGAAACATGGAATGAAATAGCCTATTGTTGCATACAGAGGATAAGAAAGATATGTCCTGATACTAAGATACTAGTAGGCGGCTATCATAATAACTCAGTAGAAGCCTTAGCAGATTTACGTTGGCCTCAAGATGAGAACATTGTCTATAACTTCCATTGTTACGAACCGCTGATATTTACTCATCAGGGGGCCTATTGGATCCCAACCATGCCCCATGAATTCAGAATATCCTTAAAGGAAAAGGCAGAAGTACTCAATCAGAAAAGTGTTGAGATATTGGAAAGACCTATGACAGGGTATGATGAAAAATGTGAAAAGATAACCGGCGAGTATTTTGAAAGACTGTTTGCCAGGGCACACCAGATCTCTGTTGAAAGAGATGTACCGTTGTATTGCGGGGAATATGGTGTAATTAATCTGGTTGATCCTGAAGATACATTACTATGGTATGAAATGATTAATGAAGCCTTTGAGAAATATGACATCGGCAGAGCAAGCTGGAGTTATAAACAAATGGACTTCGGTCTGATTGATGAACACCTGGATGAGGTCCGTGAGAAATTATTGAAACTATTATAATACTGAGTCCCATTTCACATGGGGCTTTTATTTTATCCTTATTTTTTTCATAGTATAATGAAATCAACAAACAGGTTAGTGTAAAAACAACGTTCAGGTTAGTAAATTCAACTTTTGGACGCTTCATTTTAAGCCGTCAATGGCTGAAAATGTTAGTGTAACAGGGAGGTTCAAACATGGAAAGCTTTGGAACAAGACTTGCGAATTTAAGAAGAGAACATAATCTGACTCAGAATGACATTGCGGACAGACTTAACATTTCTGCCCAGGCAGTAAGTAAATGGGAAAATGATCTGACATCACCGGACATTGATACCTTATTGAAACTGGCTGATATCTTTGACATTACCGTTGATGAATTATTAGGCAAAAAGAAAAAGGAAACATTATATGTTCCGACTGAAGAAAGAAAGGACATTAACAAGCTGATGCTCAGAATCAGAGTATTAAGTGCTGATGGTGATCAGGTAAATGTTAATCTGCCAATGCAGGCTGTAAAGATACTGGTCAATAATAACACCGTCAACATGTTCAGCGGTAATAAGGCTCTTGAAGGAATTGACTTCAATCAGCTTTATGCAATGGTAGAGCAGGGTATCATTGGCGAACTGGTATCAGTGGAAAGTGCTGATGGTGACCATGTCAGGATCACGGTAGAATAACATGAAAATTGAAGTAAGTACACCGGGCATGGCTGTACCGATAAAAATCGTTCTTCCAAACAGTTTGATGAAATCTAAACTTCTCTGGAAGATTGCCGAAAGTAACAGTGACTGGAAAGACTGGGAAACTGTCAGACAATACCAGCCATTAATGGTTGCCTGTTATGATGCCTTAAACAGATACATTAAGGATAACGGCCATTTCAATCTGGTAGAAGTCAGTCAGCCTGATGGTACTAAAGTAATAATCAGCTTATAGAAACAACATTGCCCAAGGTAAGTTGTTTTTATAATGCCAAAAAACAGGCAAGAAACACTTGCGTGATTATTGTCTGTAATGAACAGATAATGGTTTTGAGGTTTAAACATATGAAAAAATATACGTTGTTATATACACTTAAAAGACAGCTAAGTAGCATATCAGAAGAAGGGTTATGGTACATGTATCCTTCATACTTGTTTGGCAGTCTTGCGACTGGAATTACCGCAGTATTAACTGCCGTATTCTCAAAGACAATGACGGAATTAATAACAGGCAGTTCTTCTGATGAAAGAATAATTAAAACGGTAATAATACTTACAGCGTGCACGGCTGTCTGTTTCGCCATCGGGCATTTGTTGCATGGGGTATGTGAGGGATTATCCATGAAATTACGCTCTTGGGAATTCTTACGCTGTGCCGATCTGTATCATGATGTTGAATTCAAGAATATCGAAGATTCAGCGTTTGAGGATCGCTTCCATACCGGTTTCAGGGCGATGCAGTCGGATGGGACTGGGTTTCAGGCAGTTTATAATGATCTCTTTACAGTACTTTCAAATATCATAAGCATCATTCTCTTTACCGTATTACTGTGCAATAAGATGCCTTTAATAGCTTTGGTATGTTTTGTGTCAATGGTACTGTCATATGTGGCTAACTATCTATATGCCCGCTATTCAGAAAAAAGAAAAGAAGAACTGAATCACTGGTCATGGAAAAGCTATTACTTCAGTACAACGTTAAGTGATTTTAATTATGGCAAGGACATCCGTGTATTTGGTCTTCAGCCGTTTCTCTCTTCCAAGTATAAGGATGCTTCGGGCAGATACCTTGATATTTATAACGATGTTAATAGGCATCAGGTAAGTTACGGTTTATTAGGAGCCATTGGCTTACTGTTACAGAACGGCATTTCCTATTATCTGGTAATAAACGGTTACTTTAACGGTAATCTGTCTCTGTCTGATACAGTCTTCAGTTTAACGGTTGTTACAGCCATAACAGAAGTAATGAATACATTAGTGAACAGACTTGGAGAACTGTTAAAGAATCTGAAACTGTCAGCTGCGTACTATAAGATGCTGGATGAGGAATATCAGAAGGATGATGAAAATGGCTTAAAGGCTTTGGATTTAAGTGAGCCGGTAGAAATTGAATTTGACCATGTCTGGTTCAGATATCCTAATACTGAGGAATATGTTATTAAGGATCTTTCAATGAAGATACACAAGGGTGAAAAGCTGGCCATTGTGGGAACTAACGGTGCCGGTAAAAGTACGATAGTAAAACTTATAAGCGGTTTATATCAGCCGCAGAAGGGTTCCATCAGAATAAACGGCATAGAGCAGAAAGAGTTTAACAGACAGGAATACTACAAAATGTTTTCAACAGTCTTTCAGGATTACAGCATCTATGCCTGTACATTACTGGAGAATGTCGTTGGCTATGGTAACCAAGAAAAAGGTAAGCTTGCCCTGGATACGGTTGGGTTAAAGGAAAAGATACAGGAATTGCCTAATGGTTATGACACTATGATGAACAAGGCGGTTGATGAAGAAGGGGTTGAGTTATCTGGCGGCCAGAAACAGAAAGTAGCCATTGCCAGAGCCTTATATAAGAACGGTAATGTAATAATACTTGATGAACCTACCGCTGCCTTGGATGCCTTGGCAGAAGCTGAGATATACAGAAGTTTTGATGAACTGGTAAAGAATAAGACAGCTATTTATGTATCGCACAGACTTTCATCAACCAGGTTCTGTGATCACATAGCCTTATTTACTAAGGAAGGCTTAAAGGAATACGGTACTCATGATGAATTAATGAAGCTGCATGGTGAGTATTATGAAATGTTTGAAGTACAGGGAAAATACTATAAGGAAGGAGCTGAAGCCGCATGATGTTTAGATTTGCCAAGTTGGCTTATAAGATATATCCAAGAATGTTTTATCTGCTGGTTCTTTCTACAGTAATAGATTTATCAGCCGTTACCTTCAATACCTATGCCATTTCATTGATCATCAGTCAGATTGAAAAAGGTGATGTTAGTTTAGCTGTTAAAACAGGGGTTATCGTTACAGTAGTTGACGGTGTGCTTTATCTATTAAGAAGATGGACAAATGCGTTCATGGCAACTGCCCGAGAGGCAATGAGTGAAGCAGTTAATCAGACCGTAAGTAAGAAGATAATGAGCTTACCGTTCGGTTATCTTGAAGATCCGCATTTTCTGGAATTAAAGAATAATGCCTTAATGGGCATAAACAACATGGGGGCGGTTCATAACTTCTTTAATGGCTTAACCATGATAATTACCAATGTTCTGGCCATTATCGTATTAGGAACAGTGATCATGTCCTTTGAATGGAGAATCATAATTATACTGGTTATCGGTATTATCTTAAGCGTCTTATTTACGGTATTATCCACAAGAACACAGATCAGATTCTTTAAGGAACTGTTACCGATAAACTTCCGCTACGGTTACTATCTTAATACGCTTACTGACATAGGAGCAGGTAAGGACTTCAGACTGTATTCCATTTACGAAGTCATGAAAAACAGATTCAAGGGCTTTAATGACATGATAAATGATTATTTCCTGAAGCATGTTGTTAAGATGGCCGGGTATGATTGTCTGTTATCCCTGGTAAGATATGTGGTCATGGCAGCTGTATATATCATTTCAGGCTTGAAGGTCATTACCTATGGAATGTTAGTTTCACAGTTTACCTTAACGGTATCGGCAGCCATTTCCTTTTCAAATGCCGTAAGTGCCATAATAAACGCTTCAAGCAGTTTCATCAGAGGAATTGAATATGTTAAACCGATCATGGAATTCATGGCAATTGATGATGAGGCCAATACTGAAGGTAAGGAATTAGATGAAATTGAAAGCCTTGAATTTGAACATGTAAGCTTTAAGTATCCAAGTACCGATAAATATGTACTTGATGACGTTTCTTTTAAGATAGCTAAAAATGAGAAGATCTCAATTGTCGGGTTAAACGGTGCCGGTAAGACAACCATAGTTAAACTAATATGCCGGTTGTATAAGCCTGATAAGGGAGTAATAAAGGTTAATGGTATAAACATCTATGACTACAACAGAGATTCATACATTAATGCCATATCAACGGTATTTCAGGATTACAAGCTTTTTAACTATTCAATTCTCGACAACATAAAGCCTCACATGGACGAAGAAACCGGTTTGAACATGATTGCCAAGGTTGGCTTAAAAGAAGCGGTAGAAGGCTTGCCTGAAGGCATAAACTCAAATATAGGCAAGAGTTATGATGATAAGGGAGTAGAGTTAAGCGGCGGTCAGATGCAGAAAATAGCCATTGCCAGAGCCTTAGCCAAATCAGCCAGCTTATTAATAATGGATGAGCCAACCAGTGCTTTAGACCCATTAGCAGAAGCGGAAATATATGAAAACTTCAATTCACTGGCTGATAACAGAATGGCCATATACATTTCCCACAGAATGTCTTCAAGCATCTTCTGTGATAAGATCCTTGTCTTAAATGACGGTAAGAAGGAGTCCTTTGCCACCCATCATGAATTAATGAAGAATAAGGAAGGTTTATACTATAAGCTGTTCATGACTCAGGCTGATAATTACAGTGAAGCATGATGAAACAAGCCCTAATCTGAGTTAATCTGATTAGGGCTTATTATGGTTAAAAGATGAGGCAAATGTATTAAAATGAATATGTAGCATTCGGAAAGGTCAGAATAATGAATAAGAAGTTCAATAGTTTTTCAGTACCACTTGGGTTGCTGGATTATGTTAATCCAATTCTCTACACTGTTACGATGATCACCATCATCAGAAACATGTATTCAATTATATGTGAACCATATAACGGCATTCTTTTAACAGGAGTGGTTATTTCCATTTTCTTTGGCTTTATAATCCCTACCGGCAAGGTATTGGTAGGATTGGGAGTCATTAAGTTTGTCATGCCGGTTGCTCTGGTATTAAGTGTAAACAGCGGAATCTTTCTGACCGGTTCAATGCTGATGGGGAATGTGTTTAAACTTAACCCTGTTGTTCTGGTCATCATCATGGCTTTTGTTATTCTTCTGTTAGTTATGCAATACAGAAAAAATAAGAAGCTAAATACGATTGCCGTATTAATAGGAGCCGTTGGCTATCTTATGCTGTACATTTCATTAATAACAATGTCAATCAGAAATGGAATTATATTACCTATAGTTCTGTATGGCTTGGCAATAATGCTGTTTGTAATGTTAATTGGCATTGGCATAAAGGCTGACTTGAAGAATCCTAAGATACACTGGGTAATTGAAATATCCAATGTTACCTGCCAGTTATTTGTGACAATTGCGACACTGGTGCTGTTTGGTATTATCTGATAATTTAGTTATAATGGGTTTAATTAAACTTAGCTCTCTATAAATAAGAAAAAGACAGTTAATCTTAAAGGATTGCTGTTTTACCGTGGTACTGTTTCTAAGAAAAAGAGAAAAAATACCAGGCTTAACAGCCTGGTTTACTTATTTTTTTTGTTTTTTCCTATGCTCAAGGTATTCCTTACAGATGACGGTTATGGCAAATACAACGATGTATAAGATCAGAACTGTTTTCCAGCTTAAGCCTATGGAGTACAGATAGAATGGCAGAGCCAGTATTGGCCATGACAGAAATGCCATGTAGAAGTAGGCGATAGGCCAGTAGTTAATGGTGATTTTGGAACCTGGGACATATTCTACATCACTCTGTACCATTAATATCAGGACATATAAGCCTAAGGCAATGGCTATGTAGTAAACCCACTTCTTTTCCTTTGCCAGAATGAGACTGACAATGAAGACAGGGAAGTAGGCGCATGTTATCCAGAATAACAGCGGTATTTTCAGGTTTGACATTAAAGGTTCAAAGTAGAAGGAAATGTTCTGAAGCGCAAAAATGATCATCAATGCGTGTACATACAACATTGGTGGAACGCCTTTGACTAAATCCTTTATATCATCAACATATCTCTTTATGACATCCATATTTCTAAACCTCGTTAATAATTGTTTATCACCTTTTTCTTCATAATTCAATTAATATACTCTGATGAATGAATTGTGTCATTTGTTCTTAAGTGTTATATTATATGTTAGTTAGCAATGACTAACTTATTGTGTGATTAATCAGAAGTAAGTATCTGTTAAGGGAAAGGAATGACACCATGGAAGAGAAAATCAGAATAACCAAGGGTTCCGTTCAGGAAACTCTAATCATACCATTATATGCCAGAAAGATGTGCTGCGAGAAGTTCCCATCACTTTATAATGATCCGGCAGCCGTAGAAGTCTGTAAAAAGTTAGACTATGACTTTTCTAATCTGGATAAGAAGTCAGAGAATGTCTTTTATGAATTCGGTGGCCTGGAAGGGGCAATGCGCCAATTGGACATGATGTGGGAAATAAATGACTATCTCAAGCAGCATCCAAAGGCCTCAATTGTCTGCTTAGGCTGTGGTTTGGACATTGATCCAAGAAGATGCGGTACAGCTGATAATAAAATCTATAACCTTGATTACCCAGATACCATAAAAGCCAGAGAACAGTTAGTAGGCAGGTATGAAAGGGAAATAAACATCCCGGGAAACATTAATGATTTAGCCTGGCTTGATCAGATCGATGTTACTGACGGTGCCATATTATATGCGGCAGGTGTATTCCATTACTTTAAGAAGAAAGATGTTAAGAAACTGACTTTAAAGGCCATTGAGAAAATACCGGGTGGCAGACTGGTATTCGACGTAGTAAATGAATTTGGCTATAAGATGATGATGAAGACAGTATTAAGAAACTGGGAAATGGGAGATGTAAGCGCCTATTTCAGAACCAATGACCCGTTAAATGAATTCAAGGCATGGTCAGAAAAGATGGATGTAAGTGTCCGCAGTTACATGCGCGGTTATTACGACATGAAGAATCCGGAAGTAAAGGGTATTCACCGCTTCCTGGCAAGTGTCGCTGATAAGATGTTAGGCATGACGATCGTAAGATTTGATTTCAAATAAAAACTTTTGGGGTTAGGTTATGTTACTGACAGTATTTCTTTCCCTGGTAGTTTGTGGGGCCGTATCAATGATGATGGTATCGGGAATTGCGTTCATTCAGGATGACTGGATGTTTTCTTCGGCACCTGAGGAAGCTAAAAAGGTACTGATAAAAAGAGACAGGGAACTGTTTAAGGGAGCCAGGGCCTTTGGCTGGGTATTAATGTCATTCAGTGTGTTAATGATAATAGGTTCCTTAATAATAGCCATATGGGATGGTCATAGAAATGAATTTACCATATGGCAGTTCTTCACAAGACTTCTTGTCATGTTTACTGTATATAAGCTTTATGACATGATCTTCTTTGATTATTTTCTGCTTCTGAAATTCCACTTCTTCCAGCA
>JAFUCG010000015.1 GCA_017459795.1 Erysipelotrichaceae bacterium
TCACCTTCAAATTCAATGTTGCCATACTTGGTAATGCTCAGAAGATATTCAGGAGTAGGGTAGCCTTCGGCATGCTTTTTCAGGTTTTTATACGCTTCACGGTATTGATTGTTCCAGAGGTTTTCAATCCAGCCTTTTTCAAATGGTCTGAAGTCATAAAGATCTTTGGCCGCCGGGTCTGGTCCATGTATTACTCTAGGTCTTACTAAGCCATTTGGCCCGCTGCAGCGGTAATTTGGCGTTATTTCACCCAGAGTGTGAGTGCCATCGCCCAGGAAATGGTACTGGCTGGAGGTGTAAATGACACCTAATAAATCAAATTCATTTAAGTAGAGACATAAATGAATCAGGGAATTCATGTCGTCGACTTCCATGTCGGTAGTGATGATTGTCTGTGGTCTGTTCATTTTTTTCCTTTCTAATATATAACCGTTGAGATTAATGCCTGTATTAAAAACGGCCTTCCGTAAGAAAGCCGCATTTGTTTATTTAACGTCCAATGTTATGAAATTTGATGGCAGGCGATAGTCGCTGTTCTTTGGTGTATTACAGAAAACGTTCTTGAACTTTGAAATCTCTGTAAACTTGTAGAATGACTTCTTGTTTAACTTTGATGAATCGGCTAACAGGTAGCTGTCATTGGTATTGTTAAAGGCATTGACCTTCAGGAACCAGGAGTCAGGGACATCATCAGATGCCATGTTGGTTGCCAGATCAATTGCGTAGCATCCGAAAAATGCCTTGTCGAAATTGAACTGTTGAATGAACTGTACGGAAATAGGGCCAACCGTTGAACCATGGGCAATGTTACACTTGCCGCCGATCAGAACGATATCCATTTCAACTTCCAGTTCTCTGATTCTGTCCAATATTAAGAGGTTAGGAGTAACGATGCTGATTTTCTTGTCCAGTAGGAAATCAACGATTGCGGCAATTGATGTACCTGTATCAAGATAAATGAAATCTCCGTCGTTAACTAATGATGCAGCGGCTTGGGCGACCGTTCTCTTTTCTGCTTCGTTAGTTTTCTGCCTCTGCTTCAAAGCTAAGGCAGCGTTATTATTGTACATGTTTTTCTGCAGATACATGGATTCCTTAAGAATCAAGCCGCCATGAACTCTTTCAATGTAGTCTTCCTTCGCCAGGGAATCAAAGTCACGGCGTACGGTAGCTACAGAGGTGTGCAGTTCCTTAGCCGTTTCAGTTAAAGAAATTGTGCCCCTTTCGGATAGTTTGCCTAAAATGTAAATACGTCTTTCTGAAGCTATCATAATAAAACACCCCCCAATATAGATCTTTATTATGGATATTAAAATTATAAATAAAAGATACTTTAAATATATCACAATAAAACTGAAAAAAACATCAAATATTAACAAATGTTTCAAATGTTTACATATTGTGGTGAATGCTTGTTTCATGTCAGATGCAATTAGCATGCCTAAGTGGTAAAATATGTACTAACTGAGGTATTATCATGAATATTAAATTAGTTATCGCTGATTATGACAATACATTGGCACCTACAGGTGAAAAGCTTCCGGAAAGAAACAGGGAAGCTCTTTATGAACTGCACAGAAGAGGAATACCTTTCTGCCTGGCTTCAGGAAAGAATCTTTATAATCTGAAGGTCGTTGAAGATGGCTGGAATCTTACTTTCAAACAGCCGTTTGTCTTAGGCATGAATGGGGCAGAATTACTTGACCGTACCAGAAATAAGGTTCATGAATATGAACTGTTATCCGGCGAAACCATTAAGGAACTTTGTGACATGATGGAACCATTCCACCTTAATCCGTTTGTTTACTGGCAGGATGGCATGTTAATGGACAGAAGTGACGCAGAAGCCGAAGCAAGTTGCCGCAGAAATAAACTGAAGATCTATCTTACTTCAGAGCTGGGGCCTGTATGGCAGAAACCAAACGCAAAACTTATCTACCGTGTTGAAGAAGAAATGGTGCCTGCGGTAAGAAAGTTTGTCGAAGGACACCAGTCTGACAAATGGGTTTTAGTTCAGACTCAGAAGACAGTTCTTGAATTTGTTCATCCGGAAACCTCAAAAGGGCATACCTTAAGAAGAATCTGTGAAATGGAAAACATTTCTCTTGATGAAGTCATGGCCTTTGGCGACAGTGAAAACGATGATGAAATGCTGAAGATATGTCATGGCATCTGCCTGAAGGATGGCATGGAGGAAACAAAGAAGATAAGTGAAGATGTTACCGATCTTACCTGTGTCGAAGGCGGTCTTGGTGATTATCTGTTTAAGCATGTATTGTAGAAGGCGTAGCCTTCTTTTTTATTAATAAATATCATCCGTAAAAAAATTACGGATGATATTGCAATTGGAGTGTTGTGTTGGTAAAATATGCATGGAGGATAATGGTATGCTTGCTAGATTTGAAGTTGAGAATTTTAAGTGTTTTCAAGACAAAATGATTTTGGATTTATCTCAAGTCGCTAAATACAATTTTAATTCAAATCTTACTGTAAACGGGTTGGTTAAAAACGCTGTCATTTTTGGTAAGAATGGCTCTGGAAAAACAAATATTGGCAAAGCCATCATGGATATTGTTAATCATCTGACTGATGGTAAAAGGAAGACTATTGGAAGAAACATACCATTTATTAATCTTGACAGTAATAAACGTTACGCTTCTTTCTTATATGAATTTCATTTTGAAGAAGGAATAATAATCTATTCTTATGAAAAAGATGACAGGCAGTTGTTGGTTAGTGAAAAGGTAATAATAGATGGTCAAGTTGTTTTAGATTACGATCATACCAGAAAAACTGGAAAAGTACTGATAAAGGGTACGGAGAATCTGAATATTGATTCCATGCCGGATGGGCTGTCATTAGTAAAATATGCTTACACCAATTCAGGCAACAATACTGATAAAACTAGAGTGCTACTTGATAAAATGATTGATTTTGTTAACAGAATGCTGATGTTCTATTCACTGGGAAATACTGAGTATTTTGGCGCAACTGATGGTTTGGAAGATTTC
>JAFUCG010000148.1 GCA_017459795.1 Erysipelotrichaceae bacterium
CCATGTTTTATTTTTCTGGTGTATAATTCACTTAGAAGCGGTATGATTCACCGCTTTGGGACATCGCATAAATCATGATCAGTAACTTATGCGCTGTGGCAGTATTGGCAGCTTTTGGCTTGAGTGGAAAATTAGCCTGCTGCCTTTTTTTCTGATTGAATTCATATAGCGGATCATGTTTCTTAAGACGGAAATTGCACGTTGCCCCCAAATATAACAGGCATCTTAAGTGTCGGTTTCCTTTCTTCGATATCTTCAGATGTATACCATCTACATCTCCTGACTGAAGGATCTTTGGGTTTAATCCGGCAAAGGCTGATATCGCGCTTCTGTTAGGAAATCTTGACATGTCTCCTAACTCAGCTATGATCCTGGCCGCTAAGTTTCTTCCTATTCCAACAATTGATACGATACAGTTGAAGTATGGGATCTTTTCTGCTTCACAGATCAGTTCATTCAACAGAGAATCACATAACTTCATCTGATCCTGAAGTTTCTCTATCATCTCAGAAAGCTTGATTACCTCGATATCTGTTACTTCCGTTCCTGAGTAACAGTGCCTGGCACACTCACACATCTTATGTACTATCTTCTCAATGAACCTCTTATCATGATTCACCTTCTTTTCTATCGCCTTAACTATCGTTTCTTCTCTATGTTTCAGTAACAGTGATGGATGAGGGTACTTCTTCAGCACTTCCATGGGAATAGGGTCATATAGGCTCGCGTTTGAGCCAAAACACTTGTCTAAGCGGGGATAAATGATATCCAGAAAGCTTCTGAAGCTTACTTTTCTCTTCTTAAGATGGATGAGTTCTGTCTCATAGTATCTGTTCATCTTCTGCAGTTTTACATATATACCTTCCTGCTTATAAAAAGGAATCAGGTTATCTTCACAGTAATATACCTTGGCTATATGAGCACAATCCAACGGATCTGTCTTATTACTGTGCAGATTAGTCTTTCTGTATGCTGCCGATAATAGTGGTGAGATGATGTAGTACATTATGCCATTATCGTCCAGATACTTCTGTAAGCAGCGGTGGTATACACCGGTAGCTTCGAATACTACTGGTACTCTTTCTTCTGTACTTTTCTCCCTTGTCATCTCAATAGTTTCCATCAATTGGTTGAAACCCTCTATGGTATCGTACAGCACCTTGGGTTTCCTTAATGGTTTTCCGTTCTCCAAGAATGGCTGGTAGTGGCAGCTGCCTTTTGAGACATCTACCGTGATCACTGGTCCTCTCATTATCCGGACCTCCTTTCCTGCATACTGTCTTTGGCAAGTCTTCCCAACATTCTGCATCAGATCATTTTTCTGGGTTACATACGGAATCAGCTCTGTTTACTGCCGTTCCATTTCGATAAACCGACCTGTGACACGGATGGGAAGCAGAACGTTTTTTGTGACTGGCTCTGATCTCTCAGGTCTAAAAAAGACGGCGTTCTCACTTTACCCAAGACCTTCCTGCATTCATGCCTGAAGTGCAGAAAGGCCAGGAACAACTGATATTCCTGACCCTTATATTGTATCGATATATTTTTCTTTTCTACTATAATCAGGTCCAGTTTGTTCCTGTTTTTATAATAGAAAAAGAACGCTCACTTGTGACCTTTCTCATCATTACCTAATTCTATTGCCAGACCGCCCAGGGAAGTTTCCCTTAATTCGACCGGAATCTTCTTTCCAGTGTAGTTCATTACCTTGACGATCATGTCAAAGCTTACCCTGTTGCTTTTGACAATTGAAATGTATTTTGCGTAGTTCATGGCGTCGATGCATCTTAAGGCTGCTACGCCATTTCTTTCGATGCAAGGTATCTGCACATAGCCGCCAACCGGATCGCAAGTCAAGCCCAGATTATGCTCCATGCCGACCTCAGCTGCGTATTCTATCTGGTGATTGCTCAAGCCTTCAACCTGACAGGCCAAGCCACTGCCCATGGCACAGGCAGTTCCTATTTCAGCCTGACAGCCACCCGTTGCACCTGAAATTGAGGCATTGGTCTTGACGATGTTACCGATGATGCCGGCAACTGCCAAGGCTTCCAAAAGTTTTTCCCTGCTTACACCCTTTTTATGATAGTAGTAAACTAAGGAACTAATTACTCCTGAAGAACCCAAGGTTGGAGCTGTAACGGCCGTATTGCCTGAGGAACTCTCTTCCATGGCCGCATACGCATAGGCGGTTATTTCCAGTTTCTGCTTTACGGTTGGATCAGTAACAACCAAAGATTGTTTATATATTTCCCTGGCTACCTTCTTCAAATGCAGTTCACCAGGCAGATAACCGTTTTGTTTCAGACCGTCTTCAACGACTTTTAACATCTGGTTCAAAACAACTTCCAAATGTTCCCTGATGCCTTCATCATGCTTGAAGACATATTCAGCTAAGGTAAGACAGTTTGCTTCACAGTAGTCCATGATGTCACTTAAGTGATCATGAGGATAGACGTGTTCATCAGTAAGGTTTTCTTCTCCCTTTACTTCGATCTTGCCACCGCCTACTGAATAGATGTGAGTTTCATTATTTCTTATTCCATCATCAACCGTGTAACAGATCATCGTATTAGGATGCTCGATCATTTCCTTCTTGAAGACTACTTCAACCTTATCCTTGCCAAAGTAATCATAAATGACCTTGTCACTCATGTGGCCCTTACCGGTCAAGGATAATGAACCATATAATTCAACAAGATATCTTTCATGATCTGGATACTTATGATAAAAATACTCACAGCCGTTTCTGACGCCTAAGGAATGTGAGGAACTGGGACCAGGTCCGATTCTGTATAGCTCTCTTAATGATTCCATGTTACTTCCTCGTTGTCTGAACTAAGAACAGTTCCAGTCCCAATTGCGGGTTGATCCTGCCGCTTTTGATCTTCTGATCAAGCTCAGCCAGATCATCAAGCACTTTCAATAACTGGTGAGAGCTTCTGCCACCACTGTTCTTAAAGGCCATGTATACGCGCCCTTCCTTGCAGTTGAGTCTTTCAGCTATCTCCTTCTGACTGTTACCCTGTTCACTTAAGGCAATGGCCTGAAACATGAAGCGGAACTGGGCTGCCAGTAAGCCCACCAAGGAGCTTATGTCATTCTTATTTGTTACAAGTAAGTCGTGATATACCTCAATGGCCTTGCCGGTATTCTTATTATTGACCGCATTGGTTAATTCAAAGACATTATTTTCAAGTGGCTTACTGATGAGATTTCTTATTGTTTCCCTGTCAATTTTCCCAGGGTACAGTTTCAGTTTTTCAAGTTCATTCTTCCAGTTGACCAGGTCGATCGGTAATCTGGATAATAATTCATTCATACTGTCATAGTCAAGCTTGAAGCCATTATCCTTCAGGTCATTTCTGACGATCATCTGGAAGTCCTCTTCACTTAAGGTGTCGTAAACTTCCCTCTTCATGTATTTGGTCAATGTCTTTAAGGAAGTTCTTCTTCTGTCAAAGACCTGATCAATGTAGATGATGAAGGTAGTAGTTTCATTTGGCTGCTTGAAGTACTTCACCAAGGCCTCAACATAGGCCTCATCACTTACCTTAGGACTTACGATGAAGCCCGGATTCTCTAATATTACAACCTTGTTATCAGCGAAGAAAGGTACGGTCTGTAAATCCGCAATCAGTTCACTTATTTCCCACTCATTGCCACGATAAATGGAGATGTTTATTTCATCATCTCCAATTAAGTCTTTAACCAGTTCATTTCTTCTCTTCAGAAGATTATATTTTTCCGTACCGATCAATATGTAATTCATACAGTTATTATATCATACAAACATCTTTAGTTTAATCAATCTCTATGCCGATTGGACAATGGTCACTGCCCATTACCTGATCATAGATCATGGTGTCATTAATGTGATCCTTAAAGCCTTCAGAAACCACAAAGTAGTCAATTCGCCAGCCAATGTTCTTGCTTCTGGCACTTCCCATGTAACTCCACCAGGTATAGGTGTCCTTCTGATCCGGTTGGAAATAACGGTAGCTGTCAATGAAGCCGGCCTCTAACAGTTCGGTAAACTTGCCTCTTTCCTCATAGGTGAAGCCGGCATTACCGATGTTGGCCTTGGCATTCTTAATGTCGATCTCCTTATGAGCAACGTTTAAGTCACCGCACATTACTACCGGTTTCTTTTCTTCCAGTTTCTTTAAGTAGGCTCTGATCTCATCTTCCCACTGCATGCGGTAATCAAGTCTTGAAAGATCTCTTTTGACATTTGGAACATATTGGGTAACCAGATAGAAGTCTTCAAATTCCATGGTTATTACTCTTCCCTCATTGTCATGTTCCGGCTTGCCAATGCCATAAGTAACACTTACCGGCTTGATTCTGGTATAGATCAGGGTTCCTGAATAACCCTTCTTTTCAGCCGGGTTAAGATATAATTCATAACCCTGCGGGTCAAACGGTATCTGTTCTCTTTCTGCCTTTACTTCCTGTAAGCAGTAGACATCAGCGTCTTCTGCCTTAAAGAAATCTTCAAATCCCTTTTTCAAGCAGGCTCTGAAACCTGCCACATTCCACGAAATGATCTTCATACGCTACCTCAGTTTCTCAATAAATTCTACTATACTTTCCCTTAAGATGTCACTAACATGAACGCCTAGTTTTCCATCGGCATCCTGATATATCATGAAGTCAGAAAATACCTTAAAGGAAATGGCGTGCTCATATTTGGTGCATAGTACCTTTACCATGTAGGCATTAAGCTTTTCCATTGTTGAATCACTTGGATGGTTATATCCGTTTCCTCTGCCGGCTGATATGACCGCAATGGGAATCTGATAATTAGCCAGTAAGGCATCGGAAGTACCGGTATAGGAGCCGTGATGTGATACCTTTAAAACCGAAACATCCAGATTCTGATATTTCTGTACTAGAATCTCTTCTACCTTCTGACTGGCATCACCCAGATACAGAAAGCCAAAGGCTCCAATCCTGAAATAGGACAGTTGTGAATCATCATTTGCGTCTTCGTAGTGCTCATCAAACAAGGGCGAGAGTATCTTCAACCCATTAACGATTATCTCTTCATTTCCCTTGTAATAGACATTTTTCACCCTGAATTGCTTATAGAGTGACGGTAAGGCACCGCTGTGATCATAATCTTCATGGGAAATGATGACATCAACGCTGCCTATGCCTCTGCTTCTTAAATAAGGCACCACAATGTCTCCTGCGACATCCTTATAGATGTTGCCTCCGGTATCAATCAATAAGCCATGGGCGGAAAACGGCATGGTAATGAGTGAACAGTCACCCTGTCCTACATCCAGATAGCTGACCGTATAAAACGGCACAAAGGCAGCCTGAAAGTTATTGATAAATAGCAGTAAGACGATCATTAATAGACACTTCCGGTCATTGTTGTTAACGTAATCCAGCAGATACTTAAGTATCATTATCAACATGATTATTGATAACCGTCCGTTAATGTAAAACGGCTTTATTTCATCCAGGATGTTCAGAAAAGCTATTATGTTTCCTTCCAACGGTATTCTGAATGGCAGTAAACAACAAGCTAAGCCAAGACCATACGATATGGCTGAACATGTTCTGGCCAGGCTAAAAAACAAAGTGCTCATGATGTTACAGGAGCCATAGAAATATAACTGAATCAGAAGAATATATACTCTGGCGGTAATATTCTTTCTGTTTTCCACAAACAGATTTATGAAAGATAAACCGAATGGAACAAGAAAAGTAACACTCTTAACATAGTAAGGTCTGTACAACACCATTAATATCGCTCTTAAGGCCGTTTTATCCCTTCTGTCGTCGATTAAGAGGTCAGTTGTAAGATTTACCAGTACTCTGATAAAGGCGTAGGGAAAGCGGAAAACAAGCCCCAGAATGCATATTACCTTTATGGTCTTTAGCTGAGCCTGTAAGGGATAATGTCTTCTGCCATAATAGCTTCTTAGCCATTTGGCAAGTAAGCTTACATGCATGCCGCTGGCCACAAAGAAATACTTATAATCACTTTCACTTGCCATGCCATTGCCAAACAGTAACTGGTTTATCCATTCGTTACCGTTGGTTTTATTATGCTGGTATATTACCTTTCTTAAAGAAAACTCACTTCTTATAACTTCATATTTTTCAATTGAGCCCTGACAGTAAATGTTCTGTCCCTTAGCCCAGGACACAAAGGTACTTATCTCAAAATTGTCATAGCCGTTAACTTCATTTAATTCACAGTCTATCTTAACAATGTCATCGAAGCAGACATCTTCATCATGACTGTAGATCATTACACTGGTTAAGCCGTTTCTTACGATCTGATAGCCATTACGCAAGCTTATTACCCTGCCCTGAGTTATTTTCTTATTACAAGGTATGCTTAGAATAAGTAAAAGAACTATTAATAGTGAAGTTATGATCCTAGCCTTTTTCTCTAAGACATGGCGGTAAAACAAAATGAAACATAACCCCATGAGGATACGGTAATAGAGGTTATTGACAAGGCCAATCGTCACTAAGGCAATTGCCGCATGTAACCAATACCCACTCATAAGGTTATGTATTCCCTGATCTTTTCCAGTGTCTTAGCGCCTATGCCCTTTACCCTTACAAGATCATCAACACTTTGAAACAAACCGTTGGAATCACGGTAATCAATGATGTTCTGAGCCGTACTCTTGCCAATTCCCGGTATCAAGACCAGTTCATCCAAGTCAGCCGTATTGATTGAGACTAGTAATGCCCCTTCTCTTTCCGCCGGTATGACTATGACATCATGATTCTTCAATACCGTTGTAAGATTGACATTGTCTAAATCAGCTTCATCAGTCAGATCAATAACTTCCAGTAAATCACTTACGGTACTGTAGGCCGGTAGTTCAATGATTCCCGGCTCACTTACTTCTCCTTTCACCTCAACAGTGATCTCTTCAGTTTCAAATGAAGGCAGTTCATAGTCAATGATCTTAGGCTGGCAGATCACACAGAACAAAATAAAAAGAAACAAACATCTTGTGACATTATTCATCACTTAACATTTGTTTCTTAATACTTGTTTTCCTACTTAACTTCCAGGATCTTTACACTGTAAGATGGGTTAACCATTACTGGGACAGTTTCGTTTACCTTGTGTTCCAGAATGGCTGCGGCCAATGGTGTTTCATTTGACAGCTTACCGTTAACTGGGTCTGATTCAACAGTACCGACAATGGTGTATGTTTCCTTTTCCATTGTGTCCTGGAATTCAAGAGTAACAGTTGAGCCTAATCTGACGATCTTGCTTCTGGACTTCTTGCCATCGATAATCTCGATGTTCTTGAGCATGTCGTCCAACTGTCTGATTCTGGCTTCAACTCTGGCCTGATGATCTCTGGCTGCGTCATAGTCAGCGTTTTCTGACAAGTCGCCCTGGGCTCTGGCTGCTCTTAATTCTTCAATTACCTGGTCACGTTCAACGTGAACAAGATATTCATATTCCTTTTGTAATTCAGCTAAACCTTCTTTAGTAACTACAACTTTATTTTCTTCCATTTTGCCTCACTCCTCGCCGGTTTATTTTGACACATCACATGTCAATTGTCAATCAACAGTCTTCTTCTTACTGTCAATGATGCTGCTGATCTTGGTCAGTAACAGGTCCATGGCTACTTCGTTATGAGAACCCTCAGGAATGATGATGTCAGCCTTACGCTTGCTAGGTTCAACAAAAGCTTCATGCATTACTCTGACGGTATTCATGTACTGATCGCAGACAGATTCAATTGTTCTGCCTCTGTCTCTGACATCTCTCTTCAGTCTTCTGATGAAACGGACATCAGCGTCAGTATCGATGTAGATCTTCATGTCCAGACGCTTTCTGATGTCATCGTCTTCTAAAATGAACAGTCCTTCTAGTATCAGTACATCGCATGGCTTTACTACTTCAGTGATCGTGCTTCTGGTATGATTGACATAATCATAGGTTGGCTTTTCAATTGCCTTGCCGGCTGCCAAGTCATCAATCTGCTTCATGAGCAGATCATTGTCAAATGCATCAGGATGGTCATAGTTTGTCTTTAATCTTTCCTGGAATGGCATGTGACTCTGATCATGATAGTAGTCATCCTGACGGATGATGGTTACTGTGTTAGTGTCATCAAAAGTTTCTACCAATCTTCTGGCAACACTTGTCTTACCGCTGGCACTGCCGCCTGCGATTCCGATAATTACTGGTCTCTTCATAACTTCTACCTCTAGTACATGTAATGATCTATGTTATACTGGTGCTCTGCCTCAGTTTCGGCAAAGTACATTTCACCGGTATTTACATTGGCAATAAAGTAATAATAACTTGTATCTGCCGGGTTTACCGTAGCTTCCAAAGCTGTTTCATTGAAGTTACAGATCGGGCCGATCGGTAAGCCGAGGTTCTGGTATGTATTGTATGGTGAATTGATATCCGGGTTTCTTTCGCAATCTTCCCAGGTATGATAGTCATTGTATAATGCGTAACAGATGGTAACACTGCTGCCTAACAGCCAGTCATCGTTTAATCTGTTATAGAAGACGCCGGCAACAAGCTTCATGTCTTCAGCTGTCTTGGCTTCAAACTGTACCATTGAAGCTAAGGTATAGATTTCATGAACCGTATAGCCTGAAGCATCAATCTTATCCTTGTACTTCAGATATCTTTCTTCAGCGTAATCCAGAATCTTTTCGGTAATGTCTTCTACTGAAGCGTTCTTGTAAATGTAATATGTATCCGGAATCAGATAACCTTCCAGATAGCAGTGTTCGGAATTGAAGATCTCATCAGTCAGCACTTCATATCTGTCGATCAGACTGCCGATGTAGACCTTGTCATTCCACTTGTTCATGACATCAGAAGCCTTATTGTCGGTTACTTCAGCGATGCTTTCGGCAATGTCCTTGCACCACTCGCCAGGTATGATGGTTAATTCTACCTGTTCAACAACGGCGTTGTCTTCATCCGTCAGTACATCGAATATCTGCTGAACCGACATGTTCTGATTCAGGGTAAAGTTACCGGCATAGATCTTATCGATCTTGTTTAACTTTACATAGACCTTGGCCACGAATTCATTCTGAATCATGCCCTTCTGGTATAATTCCTTAATTACATCATTGGCTGTCCAGTTATCTTCAACAGTGAATGAGATCTCCTTGGAAATGCCGCTGACAGGTCTTAATGAGGTGTTGTACTTGGCATAGCCGAATACTAAACCGCCAATAAGTAATAACAGTATCAGACACAGAACCAGCTTGATGATGGTTCCGGTTCTTCTTTTTTTACTCGCCATCTTGGTAGCCCTCCAGAACTTCTTCGATTACGCCCCATTCCTCATCTGATTCAATGGCATTCAGGTTACCGTCTTCGTCATAGCTCATGGCATAGACAGTTGCCTCAGGATCTTCAGGGTCAAAGAAAAGCACGTAGGACTTGCCAAACTGGTCAAGATCTACGGTAAACAGAATTTCCATTTCCTTTTCTTCGCCGTTATCCAGCGTAACAAACAATTTATTTGAATCCATATTTATAACTCCTTATCGCTGCGAGTCCAGATAACTCTGCAGTATGATGACCGCAGCCATCGTATCGACCATCTGATGTCTTTTCTTGCGGTTCATGTTTGAGGCGATCATGCTCTTCTGGGCACTGACAGTTGTAAGTCTTTCATCCCATAAGATGACTTCTACCTGTCTTTCCTCTTCAAGTAATTCCTTGAATCTGATGGAGATCTTTCCTCTGACACCTACATCCCCATTCATGTGCTTAGGCAAGCCTAAGATTACCTTGGTGACATTATTGGCATCGATCAGATCTTCTACCTGATCCAAGGCTGAATCATAATCGTCTTCCTCAAATCTGATGGTCATTACCGGTGTGGCTATCATGCCCAAAGCGTCACTTAAAGCCACCCCACAGGTGCGGGATCCTAAATCCAATCCTATTATCTTTTCCATCTTACTTCAGGTATGAACGTACTAATTCCTTTAGTATATCATCACGTTCGACAGTCTGTATCAGGGTTCTGGCACCCTTATAGCTTGAAATGTAGGCTGGATCGTTAGTGATGATGTATCCTACGATCTGAATAACCGGGTCATAGCCGCGTTCTACCAGAATATCATGAACAGTACGCAAAACCAGCTTGATGTTAGCCTGCTTGAATTCTTCACTATTATATACTCTTGTGTTGGTAATTTTATTATTCATTCTCACCACTCCTTGCCTTAATTTTACTTTAATAAGGCCCAAATTTAAAGATGCTAAACTATAATAATTCCTTAACCTTGGCGATTGCCTCACTTACCTTGGAAGCATCCTTACCGCCTGCACTTGCCAGATCAGGTCTGCCGCCGCCATTACCGCCGCAAGCCTGAGCAGCTGTCTTAACGATGTTGGAAGCCGTAATGCCCTTTTCAATTGCCTTCTTGCAGCAGGCTGAAGCGAATACTACCTTGCCGCCATTAGTGCTGTACAGTAATACAACACCATCAGTCAGCTTACCGACCAATGATTCAGCCAATGACTTCAATTCGCCGCCTTCAGCGTCAACTTTCTTGATCAAAACGCTTAATTCACCGTGTTTTTCAGCTTCAGCAGCCATTTCAGCACTCTGAGCGTTAGTTAACTGAGTCTTTAACTGACCAATTGTACGGTTCAGTTCGCCGTTTTCATTATTCAGCTGAGTAACCTTATTAACGACACCGCCAATTGAAGTTACCTTTAGCATCTTAGCGATCTCTTCCAGCATTTCCTGCTGTCTGACAAATTCTTCATAGGCAGCGAAGCTTGTCTTTGAGGTAATACGTCTGATGCCTGAGCCGATGCTTTCTTCAGAAATGATCTTGAAGACACCGATCTGAGCAGTATTACTTACATGTGTACCGCCACAGAATTCCTTTGAAGCAGGACCCATGGTTACAACTCTTACCTTATCTTCATACTTTTCATCAAATAAAGCTGTAGCGCCAGTCTTCTTGGCTTCTTCCAGATCCATTACTTCAGTAACGACCGGGTAACCCTGACAGATGAATTCGTTAACTCTCTGTTCGATCTTCTTTAACTGTTCATCAGTAACCTTTTCATAGTGAGTGAAGTCGAAACGGCCATAGTCAGGTCCGACGACTGAACCGGCCTGGTGAACATGGTCACCGACAACTTCTCTTAAGGCTGTCTGTAATAAGTGTAATGATGAGTGGTTGGCTCTGATCTTTCTTCTGTCTTCAGTATTGATTGAAAGATGCAGCTTGTCACCCATGCTTAATTCACCATTGTCAATGATGACATGGTGCAATGGCTGTTTTCTAGGTGCCTTGATGACCTTGGTAACGCGCATTGAAGTTTCTTCGTTTTCAATGACACCGGTATCCCAGATCTGGCCGCCGCTTTCAGCGTAGAATGAGGTCTGATCAAAGATTACATCACCTTCATCAGTCAGCTTGTCTACCTGAACGCCATCCTTGAATAAGCCAATGACCTTACCGTCATTTTCAGTTACCTGATAGCCCAGGAATTCACTTGGTTCAGTGAAGTTCATTAAGTCTTCAGCCTGTGATGACATTGACTGGTCATCGCTTCTGGCATCTCTGGCTCTCTGTCTCTGAGCGGCCATTTCCTTATCGAAGCCTTCCTGATCAATTGTGAAGCCCTTTTCTTCAGCGATTTCCCTGGTTAATTCCAATGGGAAGCCATATGTATCGTATAACTTGAAGACAACATCACCCTTTAAGACCTTGTCTTCACTGTTGGTAATTACATCATTTAAGATCTTTTCACCTTCATTTAAGGTTGTCTGGAATCTTTCTTCTTCAGCCTTTACCAGCTTCTGAATGTAAGGAACCTTTTCTTCCAGGTATGGATAGAAGTCATGCATGTTATCGGCAACAGTCTGTACCAGCTTGTACATGTAAGCTCCCTTGATGTTTAAGCTCTTGCCATATCTAACAGCTCTTCTTAATACTCTTCTTAAGATGTAGCCTCTGCCTTCATTAGAGAATACGGCGCCATCAGCCAAGGCAAAGGTAACGGTACGGATATGGTCAGCGATGACTCTGAAGGCCATCTTGTTAGAACCTTCATATTTCTTGTCAGTCATCTTTTCAACTTCTCTGATTACCGGTAAGAACAGATCAGTATCAAAGTTGGTTTCCCCACCCTGAACGATGCAGACAAGTCTTTCCAGACCCATGCCTGTATCAATGTTCTTCTGTGGCAATTCCTTGTAGTCTTTTCTGTCTACGCCTTCTTCAGAGTTGTATTGAGAGAATACGACGTTCCATGTTTCAATGTAACGGTCATTTTCCAGTTCTTCAAAGAACAGTCTTTCCCCGATGTGTTCAGGGTCATATTCCTCACCACGGTCATAATAGATTTCAGTATCAGGACCGCAAGGGCCATTACCGATTTCCCAGAAGTTATTAGGAGACTTCAGGATGTGAGATGGATCAACCCCACAGTCCTTGGTCCAGATGTCATAAGCTTCCTGGTCATCTGTATAAACCGTAATGTACAGTCTGTTCTTGTCAAACCCCATCCATTCAGGATCGGTCAAAAAATGCCAGGCAAATGGAATGGCTTCCTTTTTGAAATAGTCACCAATTGAGAAGTTACCAAGCATCTCAAAGAAAGTATGATGTCTGGCTGTCTTACCAACGTTTTCAATGTCATTGGTTCTGATTGATTTCTGCGCATTGGTAATGCGGTTGTTCTTTGGCTTTTCCGTTCCGTCAAAGTACTTTTTCAGCGCAGATACGCCGGCATTGATCCATAACAGGGTCGGATC
>JAFUCG010000149.1 GCA_017459795.1 Erysipelotrichaceae bacterium
CATAGAACTCACTGTTATTCATTGCCAGCATTTCCTTGACTTCACTTGGTTCAATTGTTCTGGCTAAGTAACCGTCAACGTAAACATTAACGCTCTTACCAAGGATCTTATTGAATTCAGATATCTTATCCTGTAACTCCTGACTTTCAGCAGTAACATCAGCCGTTGCGTAGGAACTGGTAAGATTAACAGTAATATCATTTCCCATCTTCAGGGCATCATTACAGCTTTCGCTTACAATTTCCCAGACAGTATCTTCATCAATGTAACAGCCATTGTCTTCATTAACAATCTGCAATTCGCCATTTTCATAAACGATCTGGGCATCGGTAGGATATATGATGTTTTCTCCTTGCAGACAATATAGGCCAGCTACCTGATTTAGCAGCTTTTCTTCAGAATAATTATAGTCAACAGGTGTTGACTGATAGTCAGCACCAGTTATGGCTGTCACAAACCACAGGAAGCGATTCTGCTGGTTCAGGATATCAGTGACATCAAAACTCATCGTACCATCACAATCATTGGTAAGATCAATGTGTTCAATGACTTCTTCCCCACGGCTGTCTTTCTGGACGATCTTAAGGATTGGCGTTCTGTTACTGATGGCTTCACTAACAGTTTCGGCATCCTTTACGGAAACATTTATGCCATTAATGGTTGTATTGAAAATGAAGTGATTGGCAAAGTAAAAACAGCCCGCTGCATACAATACAGCCAGCACACCCATCACCGCAATAATTACTTTTGTTCCCTTTTTCATATACATAATTATAAACCAAAGTGCGGGCAGAACAAAAGAGAAATCCACTTGGGACTTCTCTTATAAAACTATTTAACTAAGGCAACCTTGAGAACTTCGTCCATGGTCTTGACCGGTACGAATTCCATGCTGTCCTTTACGGACTGTGGAATGTCATCAAGATCCTTCAGATTGTTCTTTGGCAAAATGATCTTGTGAATGTCACTTCTGAAGGCAGCCATGGTCTTTTCTCTTAAACCACCGATTGGTAATACATTACCTCTTAAGGTAACTTCACCAGTCATGGCTAAGGTACTTGATACCTTACGGCCGGTAATGGCACTGATTACGGCAGTTGTTAATGTAATACCTGCACTTGGGCCATCCTTTGGTACAGCTCCTTCTGGAACGTGAATGTGAATGTCGTGTTCCTCAAAGAACTTAGGATCAATGCCATACTTCTTGGCATTACTCTTAACATAGCCAACGGCAATCGTTGCACTTTCCTTCATTACGTCACCTAACTGACCGGTAATGATAAGTCCACCCTTACCGTCAAAGTAAGTAACTTCTATTGGTAAGATGTCACCGCCAAACTGGGTGTAGGCCAAACCTGTAGCTACACCAACCTGGTCGCCATCTTCCTTCTGACCATATTCAAAGATTTCCTTACCTAACCATTCCTGAATGAGCTTCTTTGAAACTTTTACACTCTTCTTCTCACCCTTGGTGATGGCTAAGGCTGTCTTACGGCATAACTTGCCGATCTGACGCTGTAACTGTCTTACGCCTGCTTCTCTGGTATAGTGACGGATTATGTAAAGGATCTCGTCATGAGCTAGTTTGAACATGCTGCTGGACAGACCGTTTGCCTGTAATTCCTTCTTAATCAGATGGTCAGTTGCGATATGCAGCTTCTCTTCTTCGGTATAAGAAGACATTTCAATGACTTCAAGTCTGTCTCTTAAGGCATCTGGAATGGAATACAGATCATTGGCTGTAGCCACAAATAAAACCTTTGAAAGATCATATGGCTCTTCCAGATAGTTATCAGAGAACAAACTGTTCTGTTCCGGGTCTAAAACTTCAAGCATTGCACTGCTTGGGTCACCCTTATAGTCACTTGCCATCTTATCCAGTTCATCGATCAAGAAAACAGGGTTAATGGTTCCTGCTCTCTTCATGCCCTGAATGATTCTGCCTGGCATACTGCCTAAATAGGTACGTCTGTGACCTCTGATTTCAGCTTCATCACGAACACCACCAAGTGAGATCTTGACGAACTGTCTGTCTAAGGCTCTGGCAATAGACTTAGCCAAAGAAGTCTTACCTACTCCAGGAGGACCTACCAGACATAAGATAGGTGCATTTAATGAATTTGTCAGTTTCTTGACTGCGATGTATTCCAGGATTCTTTCCTTGACCTTTTCCAGACCATAGTGGTCTTCTTCCAGAACCTTTGAGATTTCATTGATGTCATCTCTGTCTTCTGACTGCTGCCACCAAGGAACCTTTTCCAGCCAGTCAAGATATGTTCTGATGACTGAAGCTTCTGCTGAAACAGATGGCATCATTTCCATTCTGTTGATTTCATCAAAGGCCTTCTTCTTGACACTCTCCGGATATGGATTGTTTTCAAATCTTTCCTTTAAGTCGTCAACGTCATCACCGCCACCTGAAACATCGCCTAATTCTTCCTTAATGGCTTTTAAACGTTCTCTCAGGTAGTATTCCTTCTGTGATTCTTCTACGCTATCCTTAACTCTTTCGTTGATCTCGTTTTCAACTTCCTTGATTTCACGGGAAACCTGGAACTGCTGCAAGATCAGCATGAGTCTCTGGTTAACGCTTACTGCTTCCAATATTTCCTGACGTGCTGAAAGAGACATTGGCAGATACTGGCCAAACTGGTCAGCAAGATAAGATGCACTTACCCCATTCTGTAACTGACCAAGCATCTCTCTTGGTAAGTTGGCGAAGTTCTGAGCTACCTGCTCAAACTCTTGAATGGCTTTTCTGATGAGAACTAATTCTTCCTTCTCATCGCCCTTGATGTCATCTACGACAGAAATATTAGCCATGAACATGTCGCTGGTCTTGGTTAATACATTAGCCTGGGCTCTTGCCAAGCCATGGAACTTAACCTTATAGACCTGCTTATCGTCACGTACATGCTTGATTGAACACAATGTACCAAAACTGTACATGTCTTCAGGTGCTGGATCATCAACCATAATGTCCTTCTGAGTAACTACCAAAACCAGTGAGTCATAATCACTTCTGGCTTTGTTCATTGCGTTGACACTTAATGGTCTGCCAACATCGATAACTACATCCTGATTTGGGAAAATAATCATTCCACGAGTACATATCACAGGATAGTCAACATTTTTATATATATCAGAATATATGCTCATACGTTACTCCTTCCCGATAGGATATGTAGTTAACAGTATAATTATTTATCTTCCTTTTCTGCTTTCTTCTTGGTCTGTGTCTTTAATGTATCCAATGCCTTACGCATCTTCAGATCATCAGATAAATAACTCTCAGGAACAAGTTCCTTGATTCTGTCTACTTCCATACCATATTCTTTAGCCATTGCTTCATATTCTTCCTTAACGTCATCTTCAGTAGCCTTGATGCCTAAATCGTCAGCAATAGCTTCTAAAATCAATCTGATTCTTACTTTCTTTTCAGCTTCAGGTCTTAACTGTTCCTTGAACTTCTTTTCATCAAGACCCATGATTCTGTAATACATGTCCATGGTTAAACCCTGCTGCTGAATACGGCTTGTATACTGTTCAAATGTTGTTTCTGCTTCATCTGAAATCATGATTTCAGGAATGTCAACTGAACAGGTTTCACTTAACTTGTCTAATAATGCATTTGTAGCTTTTTCTTCAGCCTGAGCCTTACGCTGATTCTTCATCTGTTCCTTGAAGAACTTTTCCAGTTCAGCTACAGTCTTAACGTTTTCATTAACGTTTGCTTCTGCAACGAATTCATCGTTTAATTCAGGAAGTTTCTTTTCCTTAATGCCATCAACCTTAACGTGGAATACTACAGGCTGGCCTGCCAGTTCCTTAACGCCATAGTTTTCTGGGAATGTTACATTGATATCCTTTTCTTCATCTGTTTCCATGCCGATGATCTGTTCTTCGAATCCAGGAATGAAGCTGCCTGAACCGATTTCTAATGGATATTCTGTGCCCTTACCACCATCAAATGCTTCACCGTTTAGGAAGCCTTCAAAATCGATAACTGCGATGTTGCCGTTTTCAACCTTGCCTTCTTCTCTTAATACTTCTTCAGCATGAGCAGCTCTGAGGTTTTCGATTTCCTTGTCAACATCCTTCTTTAATACAGATACCTTGTCTTCCTTATATTCAACAGCCTTATAATCACCTAAAGTAACCTTTGGATATACAGCCAGTTTAAATACTAATTTTGCTTCTTCGTCACTGATGGCTTCAACATCAAGAGTTGGACGGTCGATCAGACGGATGTCAGGATATTCTTCCAATCCGTAGTTCAAAGCTTCCTGAGCTACCTGGTCGATTGCTTCTAACCAGACTTCTCTTGGGTTAACGCTCTTTCTTACTAAATCCAGAGGTGCGTGGCCCTTTCTGAAGCCCTTTAATTCAACGTTGCCGGCAACCTTCTTAAAGGCCTTTTCGTTAGCCTTCTTCCACTGTTCGCCATCGACAGTTACTCTTAATTCTGCCTGACTGTTTTCTTTAAGTTCGTATAATGCTTTCATATAAAATCTCCTTATTAATCTTGATTATTATACATATAATTTGTTCTTAAATGCAACCTAGATAACTATTTCAACCAACTTTTCCAAAGTTAGGTCATTAGCCTTCAGAAACTCATTCAAACCTTCCTCATCACCATATGCCTTATACACGTAGGCAATGATGCTGCAGGCTAACAGGTCAGTTTCAAATTCCGGTTTCTGAGGGTAGTGCAGATGGGCAAACTGAACCAGTACCTGACGGCAGATGTTCAGAAAACTTGGGTTCTTACTGCCCAGGATTTCTTCCAGACGATACCAGGTTTCGGTGAACTGCTCTTCCCTGTAGATCTCGGTTACTTCAGCAGGAATGACGATCTGTCTTTCCCCATTATGCCAATAGGATAACGGTTCCCTTACGCCCTGCTCACTGCATAGTTCAATAAGCAGTGAAACGATCATCCTGTCAACGTTCTTGTCAAATAGATAAGCCTGTATGACTTCCAGATAGTTTCTGATGTTTGCGTTCTTTAAGAATCGCAACGCCTGATATGGCTTTTCGCCATCTGAAACAAGGTATTCCCTGACCTGCTGTTCATCCAGAACAGTCATTGGTTTACTCTTAACTAAAAAAGGCTTAATTTCCTTTCTTAAGCTTTCGAGTTGTTGCAAGACTTTAGATGGGACATAGGGCATGGCCAGTTCGTCCTCGATCATTTCACTTGCGAGGTCGTAACACTCCAGCTCAATGTTCTTCTTGATCTCCCTAATGAGATCATCATAGTAGTTTTCAGCCAAAATGATTGCTCCTTTCAGCAATTACAATTATACCACCACTTTTAGCACTGTCAACCTTAAAGTGCTAATTATTATTGCATTTTCATTTTATATATATTATATTTTAGATGGTGAGAAAAAATGAAGAATAAAATTATATTGTTATTATGTGCACTTGTAGTTGCACTTGGCTGCTTCATCGGTGGCGCATATTTTGGCGAAAAGAAAGTAGAAAACACATTAGACAGTGCAACCATTGAAGCATCAATGGCTGAGATTCAGGAATTGGCAACCATGGAATATGCATATACCAACATGGGCAAATTTGAAAGCAGTAAAGAATTTAAGGGAATAAAGATTCCATTCACAACCAGCAAGTACATCATTACCTATGATGGCGTGATCAAGGCCGGCTATGACTTATCCAAGGCAACTGTTTCAGTTAATGGTAATGAGGTTACCATTACCCTTCCGGATGTTGAAGTATTGTCTCATACCATTGATTATGATTCATTGCAGATCATGGATGAACAGTACAGCATTTTCAATCAGGTTGAAATCACTGACTATAACGGTTTCTACGCTGAACAAAGCAAGCTCATGGAAGAAAAGGCCATAAATAAGGGCCTGTTTGAAAAAGCTGAAGTCAACGGCAAGACCATGATCGAATCTTTGATTGCCGGCTTAAGCAACGAGGAAATGACAGTAATATTCAAGTAAAAGCGGAATTATCCGCCTTTCTTTTTGGAAATTCAAAAAAGAAAAATAAATAATTGTGTTATCTCTGATAATAAAACAGAAAAAAGGACTGTGATCACTCACAGTCCTTTATTGACAATGGCGTCCTCGAGGCGACTCGAACGCCTGACCGTACGCTTAGAAGGCGTATGCTCTATCCAACTGAGCTACGAAGACATCTTTGCCCATTGCTATATTATTTTAGCATTTATTTAACAAATATCAAGTGAAAGTTTCTCTATCTTTAATTGTTATTGAGAAGCTCGTTTATCTCCTCTTGCGTACACAGTCCTTCGGAAAAACTTGTGGCACTGCCTGCAGCTACGCAATATCTTAATAATTCTTCATCATCAAGTCCCATTTTTCTGGCATGAACAAAGGCGGCTACCATTGAATCACCGGCACCGATCGTATTGATTACCCTGCCCTTAAAGGCTTTTACGTAATGGAACTTACCATTATACAGATATGCGCCCTTACTGCCAGCTGAAACTACAACATATCTGATGCCGTCTTCATATAACTGCTTCATGGCTTCTTCAAGTTCTTCGTCAGTAGTGATTTCCTTCTTTAAAACACCACTTAATTCATGAATGTTAGGCTTGATCATTAATGGCTTATGACTCAACAGTTTCTGCAGATAGTTTTCATTTGTATCCAGTACAAGGTTAGCTTCCTTATCATTAGCTAAGGCGCACAGTTCTCCAAAATGAGTTTCATCTAAACCTCTGGCACTGTTACCGCTGATTACCAGATAATCATCTTTCTCTAGCTTACCATTCAGGTATGCCTTTAATTCAGCGAACCGCTCTTCATTTACCATTACGCCATTCAGGTTGATTTCCGTTGGCTCATCGCCACTTTGTACCTTGACGTTTATTCTGGTATTTCCTTCACATTCTATGAGTTCATAAGAAATGCCGATCTTTGCCAATTCCTTGCGGATGTATTCACCAGTAAAGCCACCGACAAAACCGGTAGCGATCGATTCATCACCTAAGTTCTGTAAGACCTGAGAAACATTAAGGCCCTTCCCGCCAACAAAGTATTCTTCCTTACGGACTCTGTTAAGTTTTCCTACGTTTAGATCTGTATCCAGAAACAAGTCAATTGCCGGATTAAATGTAACTGTATATATCATGTTATTGCCCTCTAACAATTATTATAGAAAAGAGAACTGCCTCAGGCAATTCTCTAATTTGTGTTATTCTGCAGATTCGATCTTTTTCTTTTCTCTGTAGGCGTTTCTTCTGTCCATTGAAGTCAGGTAACGCTTACGTAATCTGATGGCATCCGGTGTTACTTCAACTAATTCATCATCATCAATGAATTCAAGAGCGTATTCCAGTGTCAGCTGAATTGGCGGTACAAGTTTCATGGCTTCGTCACGGCCTTCACTTCTGACAGCGGTTGCCTTCTTGTTCTTGGTTGGGTTAACTTCCATGTCCATGTCCTTAGAACATACGCCAACAATCATTCCTTCATAAACTTCAGTCTGAGGTCCAATGAAGAACTGGCCTCTTTCCTGTAAGTTCCAGATTGAATATGTCATGGCTGTACCGTTGGCATTGGAAATCATTACACCATTGCCTCTGGTATTGATCTCGCCCATGTATGGCATGTATTCTTCAAAGTTACGGATCAGAATACCTTCACCTCTGGTCATGTTGATGAACTCTGAACGGAAACCTATCAAACCTCTGGTTGATACCAGGAATTCAATGTTTACGTAGTTGTTTCTTTCAGTGATGTTTACCATCTGACCGTTACGCATGTTGAGCTTGTTGATGGTTGCACCTTCATACTGCTTTGGTACTTCACAGATAACTCTTTCAACAGGTTCATAACGTCTGCCGTCAATGTACTTGTAGATGACCTGTGGCTTACCGATGCCTAATTCATAGCTTTCTCTTCTCATGTTTTCAATGAGAATGGTCAAGCCTAATTCACCACGGCCGCTGACCTTGAATGTATCAGTTGAATCAGTTGGTTCAACTCTTAAGCCAACGTTAACTTCAAGTTCTCTTTCCAGTCTTTCCTTCAGATTACGGCTGGTAACGTACTTGCCGCTTCTGCCGGCAAATGGAGAAGTGTTGACCATGAAGTTCATTGACAAGGTTGGTTCATCAATGTGAATTGGTGGTAATGGATCAATGTGGTCCTTATCACATACTGTTTCACCAATTGAAATATCAGGGATGCCGGCGATGATGACAATGTCACCGCTGCTGGCCTGAGTAATTGGCTTACGGTTAATGCCTTCATAATTGAACAGTTTGGTAATGGTACATCTTTCCTGGCTGCCGTCGTTCTTGCATAAGACGACCTGCTCACCTGTTCTTAAGGTACCTCTGTATACACGGCCAATACCTAATCTGCCGATGTATTCATCATATGCCAGGTTACTTACCTGCATCTGTACAGGTTCATCATCCAGATCCGGATATGGCTGTACGTAATTAATGATGGTTTCAAATAATGGCTTGATGCCGTCATCTGGATCATCTTCGTGATACTTGACGATTCCTTCCTTGGCAATGCCATAGAGGATCGGGAAGTTGATCTGATCGTCATTGGCATTGAGGTCAAAGAACAGTTCATAAACCAGGTCAATTACTTCCTGGCTTCTGGCGTCCTTCTTATCAATTTTATTAATTAACAGAATTGGTCTTAAACCCAATTCAAGAGACTTCTGTAATACGAATCTGGTCTGAGGCATTGGTCCTTCAGATGAATCTACCAGCAGAATTACGGTATCAACAGTCTTAATGATACGTTCAACTTCACTTGAGAAGTCAGCGTGCCCTGGAGTGTCAACGATATTGATTTTATAATCCTTATAGAAAACTGAACAGTTCTTGGAATAGATGGTAATTCCTCTTTCTCTTTCCAGATCATTTGAGTCCATGATGAGTTCGCCAACTTCTTCATTTGGTTTGAACACACCTGACTGATTCAGGAAAGCATCAACAAGGGTTGATTTACCGGCATCTACGTGAGCTATTACAGCTATATTAATAATCTTCTGTTTTCCCATGTTCTCGCTCCTTTTTACACAACTGTTGTATTATAGCACTTTTTTTACTGAATATTAAGATATTTTCTTGTGACAGTATAGTTATCGGTTCCATCAGTTTCTATGACGATGTAACCTAGCGGTGTCCCATCTCGATTAACTGATAAGGAACCTGGATTTAAGATCCTTATGCCATCAACAGTGATGTCTGTCTGACAATGGGTATGACCGTGAACAACTATCTGACAGCCTTTCTCCTTGGCCCACTTAGCTAAGGTTTTGTCTCTGTCATAGATCCTGTCACCATGAGTCATGTAGATTTTGAGTTTACCGAAATCCACAACGGCAAACTTAGGCAGGTCTGGATCATAGTCACAGTTTCCGCTCACGAAAATGACATCAGGAAAATACCTGGTGCTGCTGCATACATCCCCGCAATGCAAATAGCCATTTGCGTGCGGTTCCTTTTCCAATACGTCCTGGATGTTCTCATTGTGTCCATGAGAATCGCTCATTACAACTATTTTCATGTACTAAAGTATAATCAAAAACATTCTTATGTTCAATATCATTTGAACGCCTTGAAACAGGCATTTTTCATTGTTTTAAGCCCATCTGAATCATTCAGCGTTTTTCAGAACTTCAGCCGGTGTTATCTTGTTTATTCTGACCATTAACATCAGATTGCTAAAAAGATAGAATACAATGATTGGGCCAAATAACACCATGTAGGTTTCCTTATGTTAATTCCATCAACCACTACTGAACCGCCATCAACTTTGTCCAATTCTTCGATACAATTGAGAAGCGTACTTTTCCCAGAACCGCTTGAGCCCTGAATGACACACATCTTCCCTTCTTCAAGTTCAAAGGATATTCCATTTAAGACACGGGTATAGTTTTCTTTTTCACCGTAATTCTTTATCAGATTCTTTACTTCCAAGTACATATAATGCCCCTAAAGTTAGCGTTCGCTAACTGAATATTATTGTACTCCTTTTTTCTTTATAGTCTACAAATTATTTATATAACAGCCATGAAAAAATCCGCGTTATTTAACGCGGATATCTTCTTTACTTATTGTTTATCTATTACTGTTCTACACAGAAATCACATGGATCGTTTCTACCAGCATCCAGTGCTTCTTCGATCGTACCTTCATAAACTACTGAAGAGTTCTTTAAGGCACGGCAGTCAGGATCCAAGTGGTATGATTTACCAAACTGTGTATAGTATACAGTTTCACCCTTTAAAGCCTGGGCTGTAGCCTGATATTCTTCTTCACTGATTGGATTCCAGTCAATTGACAGTAAGCTGGCAAGTACTAAGGCAACTGCAGCTACCGGTACCAATACCTGTTTTGTCTTCTTATCGAGATCCTTATTTGTTAATAAGACGATTACGATTGGAACGAAGGCTAAGATTGATACGATCAAGCCCATCTGATTCTGTAAGAAGAACTTAACAGAATTTACATCGCTGGCTGGGTCAACGTCATTGGCTCTCTTCCAGAACTGGGAACCGATGATGACAAAGATCAGGTCAAGTACTAAGGCACCAATCTGTACGTACAGCTGGTAATTCTTAATGTAAATTGTCTTATTCAAAGTCAGGAAGAATACAACTTCACAAGCGATAGCCAATACCCAGAATACGATGGCAATGATTCTCTTGCCTGTTGCTCTTTCATGTCTGGCTTCCTTTGTGTAAGATACCTTTTCTTCTGTCTTGCTCTTGGTAGTCTTAACTGCTTCGCCAGAGCTGGCTTTTACAAATTTTCTTTCTTTAACCGCCATATAAATCAGTCCTCTCTATTTCTTGTTCAGTAAGCCCAGAATGTCATTCAGGTCAAGACCATCTGACAGATCTACGCCACTTGATGGCTTTGAGCTTGATGAATTAGTTGATGTCAAGCCGCCAACTAAGCCCATGATATCCTTGATGTCCAAGCCATCTGACAAATCAACGCCGCTTGAAGTTTTCTTTTTCTTTTTATTTGATGTATTTGTTGAGGTCAAACCACCTAACAAGCCCAAAATGTCACTCATGTCAATGCCGTCTGCCAGGTTAACACCGCTTGAAGAAGTGTTAGATGAAGTAGCACCAGTCAGTAATGATGCCAGATTGTTCTGGTTAGCCTGCTGAGTCTGTTTCTTCTTGGCATTAGCGAAGAACTTAACTAAGGCACCGATCAATAATGGAGCAGCCATAGTAAGAATGCTGTTGACCTTCTTGTTTGAAACACCGGTATTGTTTGAAACAGTTGATACCAGGTTATTGGTATTTGATGAGCCACCCATGATGGTGCTTAACAGATTTGTACCCAGGTCAGTATTCTGTGAAGAAGTTACCTGCTGAGTATTAGTCTGTGTGGTCTGAGACAGCAGATTCATCAGATTGTTTGAAGTATTCTGATTGGTAGCTGACTGAGATAATGATGATACTAATGTTGGTAATGCATTAGATACAACATTTGTAGCCTGCTGATTGGTTACACCGGCAGACTGAGCAACTGCGTTTACTGTATCTCCACTCATTACCTGATTTAATAATAAGCCTAATAATTGATCCATGATTATTTCTCCTTCTTGAATTTATTATATTATAACACGCACCAAACAATAATTTAAATAGTTTGAAACACAAGCGTTTGTAACAGTTACACAATTGTTTTAGAATATAGCTATGCAAACAAACAGTCAGATGAATAACCGTAAATATGTACCATTATTACCGGAGAACTATCGCATTTTAAGCGGCAGTAGTTTAAAGATGATTGCGGTAATAACCATGATCATTGATCACATTGCCAGTGTTTTACTGCGCAGTAATCAAACCATGCTCTTTACATTCATTGGTAGTGGGGTAAGCCTGTATACGGCAATGCGCTTCATCGGCAGAATCAGTTTTCCATTATACTGCTTCCTGTTAGTGGAAGGTTTCATCTTCACTTCTGACCGCAAGAACTACGGCTTGAGGTTATTTATCTTTGCTCTGATTTCCGAAGTGGCCTGGGACCTTGAACATTTTAACGGTTTCAGCCTGAGTTCGCAAAATGTGTACTTTACTCTTCTGCTTGGTTATCTTGGTCTTAACTTGTTGGAAAACATCAACAAGACTTCTCTTACACTGACAAAGGGTTTAATGATGTTGGCCTTAATAGCATTGTCAGTCATTGGCAAGTCAGACTATGGCATCAGCGGGTTTGGTTTCATAATCATGTTATATGTATTAAGAACCCAGCCACTGGTCCAGGCAATCATCGGAAGCTGTTTTCTATCCAGCAGATGGCAAGCTGGCTTCGCCTTCATCCCAATAAATCTCTATAATGGTGAAAGAGGATTCATCAATACCAGATTGAAGTCAATAATCTTCTATCTGATCTATCCGGTTCACATGTTCATTCTTTATTATATAAAGCTAAAGACTATCGGTTACTGATAGTCTTTTTTACTTGAAGTATTCAATTATGATCTTAGCCTGCTTGTCCCCTACTACTTCCTTAAGGTCTTCATAACTTGCCTCTTCTATTTTCTTAAGCGTAGAGAACTTTCTTAAAAGCTGTTTCTTGCGTTTTGGCCCAATGCCCGGGATGTCATCCAGAGTAGAATGGGTCATCTCCTTGCTTCTGACCTTCTTATGGAAGGTTATCGCAAACCTGTGTACTTCATCCTGCATTCTGGTCAGCTGGAAGAATAATGGTGATTCTCTGTCGATCATGATGTTATTTAATTCACTGTCCATTAAGGAAGCCGTCTGGTGCTTGTCATTTTTAACCAGACCAAATATCTTAACATCAAGTTTCAGTTCATCAACGATCTCCTTGGCTGCCTTGATCTGTGGTATGCCACCATCCACGATGATCATGTCAGGTAGGGCCGTATTCTCCTTTATTGAACGGAAGAATCTGCGGTACAGTACTTCCTGCATGTTGGCATAGTCGTTATTACGGTTATGAACTCTGTATAAGCGGTAATCCTTCTTGCTGGTGGCCCCGTCAATGTAAACGACCATGGCACCAACCGCATACTCACCTGATATGTGAGAGTTATCGTAAAGTTCAATTCTATGAGTATCGCAATTAGTCAGTTCTCTTAATTCATTCATGACTGACTCCGTACTCTTGATTTCCTTATTAACGATTGCGAACTTCTGTTCCAGATTGATCTGGCCGTTTTCTATCGCCAAGGCCAACAGCTTACGCTTCTGACCTCTGATTGGCTGAACGATCTTACAATCCAGTATTTCACTTAAGGATTCAATGTCGATGCTCTTATCAACGATCAAGGTCTTAGGAGCCGGGTTATGCTGGTAATACTGAATCAGGTAGGAAACAAATGTTTCTTCTGGATCATCATATATTGGTTTCAGCAATAAATGCTTATGTAACAGTTTACCCTTACGGTACAGTAAGCCGACAATTGACATGAAGCCCTTATCTACGTAGTAGGCAAAGACGTCTTCATCCTGTCTGCCATTGGCCTGAACCTGTACCTTGGTAGTAACATGTTCAACTGCCTCCAATAAACTCTGGCACTTGGCCGCCTGTTCAAACTGCAGGTTTTCCGAGAATCTGTTTCTTCTTTTGATCAGATCATCAGTGATTTCCTTAGTGTTACCGTTCATGAAGGTAACGATGTCATCAACGATCTTACTGTAGACATCCTTCCCTATTTCAAATTCACAAGGTCCTAAGCACTGTCCCAGGTGATAATAAAGACATACCTTATTAGGCATGGTCTTGCATCTTCTTAACGGGTAAAGCTGCTGCAAGAGGTCAACCAGTTCATGAGCATGACCGGCATTTGGATACGGTCCGAAGTACTTGGCATTCTTCATTCTCTTGGCATCTCTTACTACCTTTATGGTTGGATAATCTTCCAATGTCAGTCTGATGTAAGGGTAAGAAGCATCATCCATGAACATGATGTTGAATCTTGGTTTATACTGCTTTATAAGATTATATTCAAGGATCAGAGCTTCCTTTTCACTAGGAGCCACGATATAGTCAAAATCGACAACGTTACTGACCATCTTGGTCGTCTTGTTGTCGTGAGTTCCTACGAAATACTGACTGACTCTGTTCTTGAGTTTCTTGGCCTTACCAACGTAAATGACTTCCCCGTGCTTATCCTTCATCAGATAACAGCCAGGTTCCATTGGCAAGGTCAGTAATTTATTTTTCAACATTTTCTAATTGTCCTTTAGGGTAACTATTGTAGCACCGGAACCACCCTGATTGCCATCAGCGTACTCATATTTCTTAACAAACTTAGTTTTCTTTAACTTATTCCAGACCGCTGTTCTCAAGGCACCGGTTCCCATGCCGTGAACAACTCTGACAAATGGTGCATTTGCCAGTAAGGCGTCATCAAGGAACTTTTCCAATACCGGCATGGCTTCTTCTACTCTCATGCCGATCAGGTTACATTCCACATTAAAACTGGATGTTCTCTTGACCTTGGCTCTGGTTGTTTCAACCTTCTTTACCGGCTTACTGGTCTTTACCAGATTGCCTAATGAAGATTTGATCTTGGTTCCGCCACATAATACCGTGGCATTTTTCTTATCTAAGGTAATTATTTCACCAACCTGATTGGTTAAGGTTATTCTGACATAATCGCCAACCTTCAGCGGTTCATCATCATTAATGATTTCTTCCTCTTCATCATCTTCAATTAATTCATTGAGCTTATGTTTCAGTTTGGCCACTTCATTCATCTGATAGTTCTTCTGAGCCTTTAATTCTTCTATGATCTCTTCAGATTCTTCCTTAGCCTCTTCAACTATTTCATAAGCTTCCTGCTTGGCCTTGGCGATGATGTTCTGCTTGTCGACCTGTAACTTGGCATTTTCATCCTTGAGTCTGTCCTGTTCCTTATTGACTTCAACGATCTTTCTTTCCAGTAACTCGGATTGCTGGTTGACTAACTCAAGCTGTTTCTGCAGATTTTCCATGACTCTGTCTTCAGGAGTCTGCTGGGCAAGTTTGAATTCTCTGGCCGCTTCTAAGATTGTTCTGTTCAAACCATAACGGGAAGCTATTTCCAAAGCATTTGACTGACCGATGGTATTCTCCAAGTATCTGTAAGTAGGCTTTAAGTCGACCTGGTCAAATTCAACAGATGATAACATGATGTCATCGTATTGCTGGCCATAAGCCTTAAGTTTGGCATAATGAGTCGTAGCCATAGTATAGATGTTCTTCTTACGGAAGTAATCCAGTACGGCACTGGCAATTGCCTGACCTTCTACCGGGTCAGTACCA
>JAFUCG010000150.1 GCA_017459795.1 Erysipelotrichaceae bacterium
CATTGATGCCCTTAGCAACCTGTTGTAATGACTGAGCTACATCACCGGTAAGTGCACTGCCGGGATGAAGGACCATGTATTTAGCACCAATGGCTTCAGTTCTGCTTATTTCCTTTAGGAGAACTTCCTTGCCCATGTCATAAACGCCTTCCTTGACCGTATTGGCTAAGTTAATGATATATGGCAGGTGAATGATCACATCACTCATTCTGTAGCCTAGTGAAGTCCACTTTTCCTTTGCCTCAGCTGTCTTAAGCTTACTAATTGGCGCACGGAAGGAATTCTGTGGGGCCCCGGTATATAACATTAAGGCATTGGCCTTGTATTCAATGGCCTCATTGACTGAACCCAAGACATAGTCAGGTGCACTCATGGATACATGAGATCCTAATCTGATCATTAGTACCCGCCTTTCTCACGCTGAGCAGCCTTGGCTCTTTCCTTCTGCTGAGCCTTGATCGACTGTTTGATCATCAGTCTTCTTTCTCTTCTTCTGATGCTGTCGATTTCCTGCTGGCGTTTCTTCTTATAGCCTGGTTTTACCTTCTTAACAGGTTTATTGAGAACTCTCTGAATTGCCTCGCTTGTTTCCTTGCTCTGGCGCTTAGGCTTGAAGTCAAACGGCTTTGTTTCGACCCAGCCGGTCCTTCTGTAATCTCTTGAGACAAACTCAAAGCCCTGACCCTTAAGAGTCTTCAAGCCCTGAATGTCCTTTTCATTGTACAGAACATAGGATATGCCGCTTCTGCCGGCTCTTCCCGTACGTCCTGAACGGTGTGTATAATAATCCAAAGAACTTGGTAAGCCTAATGAAATAACGTGGCTTACGCTTGGAATATCCAATCCTCTGGCCATGATGTCGCTACAGACGATGTAAGTAGCTTCATCATTGCTGATCATCTTTAATGCCTGTTTTCTTTCTCTAGGTGTCAAATCACCGTGGATCTCAACAACAGGATAACCATTCTGCTTCAATGCTTCAGCGGTATCCTTAACATCCTGCTTGGTTCTGGCAAAGATCATGCAGACATATGGCTGAATGCCCGGTAATACTCTTAACAGTTTTTCCAGATAGGTCAAGTGACGGCAGTTAATCAATACATGTTCAATATGCGGCTGATTTGGATGGTCTTCATCAGCCTCAATCATCTTAGGATTGTGCATGTATTTTCTTAAGAATGGCTGTAACTGGGCTGGAATAGTTGCGCTGAATACCAGCATCTGCAGGTCATCTGCCAGCCTGCCACATAACTGATCTACTTCTTCAATGAAGCCCATTTCCAAAGTCATGTCAGCTTCATCGATGACTATTGTCTTGGCCTTATCCAGTCTTAGGACTGCCTCATCAACAAACAGATTCTTAAGTCTGCCTACCGTACCTACAACGATGTGAGGCTGGGTATTCAATGATTCCATCATTCTTTCCTTGTCCAAACCTGAACTGATCAGTTTAATTCTATAGTCAGGATTGAATTCATTGATTTCTCTGACCTGTTCGTATAACTGTCTGGCCAGTTCTCTTGTTGGAGCGGTAATGATAGCCTGAATGCTGTTTAAGGAAGGATCGACCTTCTGTAAGATTGGCAATATGAAAGCGTGCGACTTACCTGTACCGGTCGCAGAAATGCCTATTACATCCGTCCCCTTTAAAATGAGCGGAATTGTCTTTAATTGGATTGGAGTATAGTTTTTGAAACCTTTCTTTTCAACGAGACTTTGAATTTCCGGTTTCCAGTTGAATTTTTCTGTCATAAGCTGTACCTCCTAAAGCATTATACCTTTTTTCCCTTTAATTGACAAAGGTATGGTATTATATATACCAGGTGATGAAAATGAATCCTGTAAAGAAAGTTCTGGGATGTTTCCGCAAGGCGGACAATGATTATGAAATGATTGAAAACGGCGATAAGATTGCCGTTGGTGTTTCCGGTGGCAAGGATTCATCAGTACTCATTCACTGTCTGCATCTTTATAAGATGTTTTCCCACAAGGAATTTGAAGTGATCGGCATTTACGTTGATCTTGGCTTTGGCCAGGAGCACATTGAACAGGTCGTTGATTTCTTCAAGCCATACGATGTACCGATTCACATCGTAAAAACGCAGATCTATGACATCTTAAAGCTGCATCTGGATAAGAATGACAACATAGAATGCTCCTTATGTTCAAAGTTACGTAAGGGAACCCTGGTAAATGCCGCCAAGGAATATGGCTGTAATAAGCTGGCCTTAGGGCACCACAGTGACGATGCCGTAGAAACATTATTCATGAACATGATAAATGGTGGCAGAGTCGCCACATTCAAGCCTAAGATGTTATTGGAAAGATCTGGAGTTACTCTAATCAGGCCTCTTGTGTACGCTTTTGAAAATGACATTTCACGCATGACTGCTCAATTAAACATTCCAGTCTCCAAAAATGTCTGTCCTAATAACGGCCATACGGAAAGAACAGCCATGAAGAACATGCTTAAGCAATTATACAGGGATTATCCTTCCTGCAAGAATAACTTTCAGTTAATGTTACGCAATCAGGAACAGATAGATCTGTTCAAACCGGTTAAAAAAGAAGCTTCTGATGATTAGTCAGAAGCTTCTTTTTTAATCTGCCAGTTTTTCAAATAACGCCTTGCCTCTGCCACAATGTGGGTTATCCAGCGAGCAGTTGTTTTCGCAGCCATTGCAATGTAACAAGGCGGCATTTTCCTTTATATAAGCAATCTCATCTTCTGGTTCAACGATCATTTCAGCAAGATTGATCTCCTTATTATGATCATGACCGTGACCCCCATGCTTATGGCCATAGGTGTGATGATACTCTTTTGTCTTTTCAGCAATCTTTCTGGCAAGTTCTTCATCAAGACCAAGTTCCTGCATCAGATATTCATATAATTCCATCTTCTTTCCTCCTGTTCTTATATTGCGGCTCCTTCAGTAAACTGTGAATTCCACAGTTCAGCATAGAAGCCATTCTTTTCAAGTAATTCCTTGTGATTTCCTGTTTCAACGATATCGCCATCCTTCATTACCAGAATGATGTCGGCATCCTTGATCGTTGACAGTCTGTGAGCGATCGTAAATGATGTTCTGCCTTCTGTCAGTTTGTTCATTGCGTCCTGTACCTGCTGTTCAGTTCTGGTATCAACTGATGAAGTTGCTTCATCAAGAATCAGTAATGGAGCATTGGTGATCATTGCTCTGGCAATTGTCATTAACTGTCTCTGCCCTACTGACATGTTGGAATCATCATTCAGCACTGTATCATAACCCTGCGGTAATGATCCAATGTAGTGATGGATACCGACAGCCTTACAGGCCTTAATGATTTCTTCATCACTTACATGTTCCTTGCCAAAGGCCAGATTATCTCTGACTGTTCCATTGAAAAGCCAGGTATCCTGTAAGACCATGCAGAACTGCGAATGAACGCACTCTCTGGTCATGTCACTGGTTTTAATACCGCCAATTGATATGGAACCGCTGTCTAATTCATAGAATCTCATCAACAGATTAACCAACGTAGTCTTTCCTGCCCCAGTTGGGCCTACTATGGCAACGTGATGACCAGGATATACCGTAAAGTTGAAGTTCTTGATGATTGGCTTGCCTGGTACATAACCAAAGTTGACGTTTTCAAACACAACATCGGCCTGTTCAATATTATCGATATGAGTTATCTTTCCTGTTTCATTACTCATCTCTTCTTCCTGGAAAAGCTGGAATATTCTTTCAGCAGCTGCGGCAGCTGTCTGCAGATTCGTTGTTCCTTCAGCCACTTGAACCAGAGGCTGAGTAAACAGCTTTATGTAAACGATAAACGCTACTACCGTTCCGAAGTCGGTCTGATTTGTAGCGACCAGATATGCTCCATAAACACATACTGCAACATATCCAAGGTTTCCCACCAGCTCCATTATCGGCATCATCATGCCACTGAGAAACTGTGATTTCCAGTTTGCGTCATAAAGACGTTCATTGATCTCATCAAAGATTCCTCTGGATTCTTCTTCACCGTTATAACCCTTAACAATAATGTGCCCGGCATACATTTCTTCAATGTGACCATTTAACTGCCCGAGAAATACTGACCTGTTAACAAAGTAAGGTTGGGAGTACTGAATAATGTACTTCATGGAAATAAAGCCAACAAGGGCAAATACCATGCCGACCAAGGCAAGTTTGACGTTGGTAATCAACATCATGATTGCGCAGCCGACAAAGGTAATTGCGGCCGCTATAAGCTCAGCGATAGTCTTATCCAAAGCCATGTTCAGAGTATCTACATCATTGGTAACGCGACTTAATAGGTCTCCAAAGCTTGATGAGTCTGCTCTTGACAATGGTATTCTGTTTAACTTATGTGAGACATCATTTCTCATCATCTGTGTCAGACGTGAAGAAAAAGTTGTCATGGTATATGATTCAACATATGTAATGACTGCACTTAATACATACAGGATCATGATATGTATCGTCATTGTGGCTATTGTTTCAAGATCAATCGTTCCGGTTTCCATTCCTGCCTTGATCAGATTTGTAATGTTCTTCAGGACATTTGGCCCGAATAATGTAAGTACTACACCTATGATGGCGCAGCTGATGCCTAAGATTATCATTGGTAAAAGACGCTTGCTGTAGTTCCAGACCATCTTCCAGGCACTGGTGAAGTCCTTTGGCTTTTCAGCGGCACCCATTCCGCCCCTTCTGCCACCGCCTGTTGTTTTCATCTGAACCTGTCCTAAACTGTAACTATTCTTTGCCATACTATGCCATATCCTCCAATGATAACTGGGTGCGGGCTATCTCTCTGTATATCTCACAACTCTTCATCAACTCATCATGAGTTCCTTCACCAATAACTTTGCCTTCATCAAGAACAATGATCTTGTCAGCATCCTTGATCGTCCCAATTCGCTGAGCAACAATGAATGTCGTTATTCCTGCTGTTTCTTTCTGAAGAGCAGCTCTAAGAGTGCGGTCTGTCTTATAGTCCAATGCTGAGAATGTATCGTCAAAAATGTAGAATTCTGGTTCTCTGTATACTGCTCTGGCAACTGACAGTCTTTGTTTCTGTCCTCCTGATACATTAGTTCCGCCTCGGGAGATCGGTGAATCAATGTCATCCCTCATCTTTGATACAAATTCCTCTGCCTGAGCGATTCTTACAGCCTTTCTGACCTTTTCTTCTATGTCTTTGACAGCGTATGCGATATTGCTTCTGACTGTTCCAGTGAACAGAACAGCCTGCTGTGAAGCATAGCCCATTTTCTGGCGCAATGATTTCTGAGTGAAATCCTTTATGTTAACATCATCGACAATTATCTCTCCACTTGATGCATCAAAGAAACGCATCATCAGATTTACCAATGTTGACTTGCCACTGCCAGTAGCGCCGATGAAGGCAACTGTCTGCCCTTTTTCAGCCGTAAATGAAACATCACTTAAGGCCGGCACATTAGCTCCAGGATAGGTAAATGATACATTTCTGAATTCCATTGTTCCACTAGTCATGGCTTCAGTTTTATTACCATCCTTAATAGATAATTTAGTATCCAGAATTGCATTGATACGTTCAGCGGAAACAGTAGCTCTTGGGATCATGTTGAAGATCATGTTCATCCCCATGAAAGCTCTGACGATTCTTGCCGCATAGGTTGAGAAGACAACCATCTCAGAGAAGATCTCCAGTTGCTCAGCCTTTTCAGCGGCACTGATCAGATAGGCACCGATACAGTAAATGCCAATGTTCAATTCGTTATTAACAAACTTGGTGGCCGGCTGTAATAAGCCCATAGCTCTTCTTGCCTTGAGAGCATTTTCAGTCAGTTCAGTATTTGCCTTAGCAAATTTAGCTTCTTCATATTCTTCGGCATTGTAGGCTCTGACAACTCTCATGCCTGTCATGTTTTCTCTGGTGACCTGATTCAGGTTATCAGTATATGACTGCATCTTACGGAATCTTGGATGCGCATAAATGACTAAGAATATCAACAGCGCAAACAATATTGATAATGATGCGGCAGTGAATGCCAGCCATTGCCAGTATCTTGTAGCGATTTTAAATAATGCATATCCTGCCATGATTGGAACACGTATGATCTGATTCAGAGCCCTGGACATTATGTTCTGGATCTGCGAACAGTCATTTGTTGAACGGGTTATTAACGAAGCCGTTGAAAAGCGGTCTATTTCTTCTAAGGAGAAGTTTTCAACACAGTTGAAGATCTTGCGGCGCAGATGTTGAGAGAAAGACGCTGCCAGTCTGGCTGAAAAGTACTTGCTTATGAGTGAGCAGGCAAATGCCAGCATTGATAATAAAATCATCATCTTACCCAGATTCCATATCTCTGCCGTCGTAGAGCCTGGTGTATTGATGAGCTTTGTAATATCAGACATATAGTCTGGAACAGTCAGCTCCAGTACAACCTGTCCAACGATGAAGACCGTAAGCCACAACATGTAAAAGACATGCTGTCGTGTCATGTGCTTAAACAGTCTCAGCATTTTTCTTCACCGTTGCTCAGAACCTTTTCCAACAAGGTGTTGAGTGTTTCCTGTTCCTCCTCAGACAGACAGCCAAAGATATTGTTGGCTCTGGCCTTTCTGGCTTCATGAATCTTTTTACAGAGAGCTTTCCCCTCTTCAGTAATGAACACTGAAATGTTACGGCGGTCATCTTCATCACGCTTTCTTTCAATGCAGCCTTTTTCCTCAAGTTCAGCTAATGCTCTGGTCAAAGACTGAGGCCTGATTTCGAGTTTATCAGCCAATTGCGTCTGAGTTATGCCGTTGTTATCTTTTACAGCGGTCAGGATTCGTCCATTTCCCTTATGACCGGCATGATGAACAGAAACACTTCTCTTGATCATGTTTTCTGTTAATCTGATTTTTGTCATCAGTTTTATTTCAAGATCTTTTTCCATATATTTCTCCTTTCAAAGAATGCAAAGTCAATTAATAAGCAATCTTATTATAAGACACCTTATTATTTTGTGTCAATAAAATTCGTAAGCTGTCTTATTAATTTTTGGCGTAAAAAAACGGAAAGCTTAATTACTTCCCGTTTCGTCTTTATTAATGTTTAGTCCTTCAATGATGGCATCGATTCTGTTGCCCTTTTCCAGAGAGTCATCCAGTAAGAAGATCAGATCAGGACACTTTCTGGTGTCTAATCTTTTGGACACAAAGGTTCTGATATGTCCCTTTGCTCTCTGCAAGGCCTTTAAACCGGCCTCATTTCTTTCCTGCTTGCCTAAGAATGTTACATATACCTTGGCAAATGACAGGTCATTGGTTACTTCAACATCCGTAATGGTCGCAAATCCGATTTTTGGATCTGCAAGTTCAGTCGCCAGCATTTCCGAAATACTGCGTTTAATGATGCTGGCAACGCGGTCTTTCTTTAAAGACATGTTATGCCTCCTTTACTTCCTGGCTTTCAAAGGCTTCGATGATGTCGCCTTCCTTGATGTCATTGAATCTTTCGATTGTCAGACCACATTCATAGCCTGCTGATACTTCCTTGGCATTGTCCTTGAAACGCTGTAATGAGCCGATGTTACCGGTGTAGATAACAACGCCATCTCTGATAAGACGACAGCTGCTGGTTCTCTTGATGACACCGTCATCAACCATACATCCGGCAATGGTACCGACCTTGCTGACCTTGAAGGTCTGCTTGACAGTTGCCTGACCGGTTACTACTTCTTCATATACAGGCGCCAACATGCCCTTCATCATCATTTCAAGTTCTTCCAGGGCCTTATAGATGATGTTGTGCAGTCTGATTGAAACGCCGTTTTCCTCAGCTACCTTCTTAATGGCAGCTGTCGGTCTGACGTTGAAACCGTAAATGATTGCGTTGGATGCGCTGGCTAACATGATGTCACTTTCGGAAATGGCACCGGCTGTTGCTCTAATGACATTTACTCTGACACCGTCAACGTTGATCTTTTCCATTGAACTCTTAACTGCTTCGGCACTGCCGTTAACGTCGGCCTTGACGATGATGTTAAGATCCTGGATGTTGCCTTCCTTGATCTGGGCTGCTAAATCATCCAGAGACATGGCAGCTGTTGTTCTTCTTTCAGCTTCAATCTTTTGCTGGTTACGTTCATCAGCGATCTTTCTGGCCAGTCTTTCATTTTCAAATGCCTTGAAGTGATCACCTGCTTCTGGGACACTGTCAAGACCAATGATCTCAACTGGTGTAGATGGCTTGGCACTCTTGATTTCCATGCCCTTGTCATCTGTCATCTTTCTGATACGGCCAATGCAGGTTCCGGCAACGACCATGTCACCGGTACGCAATGTACCATTCTGTACCAATAAGGTAGCTACAGGACCTCTGCCCTTGTCTAACTTGGCTTCAACAACTGTACCTGTTGCCATCTTATTTGGGTTAGCCTTTAATTCCATCATTTCAGCCTGTAACAGAATCATTTCCAGTAATTCACTGATACCGATTCCGCTCTTGGCACTTAACTTGGCAAACATCGTGCTTCCGCCCCATTCTTCAGGCATTAAGTCATAGTCTGCCAGTTCTGAATAAACCTTATCGACATTGGCATTGTGCTTGTCGATCTTATTTACAGCGACGATCATTGGAACACCAGCGGCTCTTGAGTGGTCGATGGCTTCCTTTGTCTGTGGCATTACACCGTCATCAGCTGCGACAACGATGACAACGATGTCTGTCATCTTAGCACCTCTGGCACGCATTGCGGTGAAGGCTTCATGACCTGGAGTATCCAGGAAGGTTACCTTCTGACCCTTTACTTCTACCTGATAGGCACCGATGTGCTGAGTGATGCCGCCAAATTCTGCTTCTGTTACGTGGGTTTTTCTGATGTTGTCAAGTAAGGTTGTCTTACCGTGGTCAACATGACCCATGATCGTAACGATTGGTGCTCTGGTTTCCAGATCTTCAGGATTATCTTCTTCAGTATCCTCAAGACTGTTTACGTCAACCTCTTCTTCCTTGGTGATCTCAATGTTGTACTGCATGGCGATCAACTGAATTGTTTCATCGTCCAATGATGCATTGATGGTGACCATCTTGTCCATCATGAACAGGAACTTGATGATCTCTGCAGGACTCTTATTGATCTTTTCAGCTAATTCCTTAACTGTGATGCCATCCTTATAAGTACAATCCTTCACCTGTTCCGTGAAGCGCTTCTGCTGATTTCCACCACCATAATCACTTCTTCTGTTTCTGTTTTTGTTGTTATTGCGATTGCCTTTTGCCATCAACAGCACCACCTTTCTTTTAATTTAAAATAACTTATCTAATTCTTCGTATACGCTATCCGGTACTTCTGTTTCCAGATATCTGTCGAGTATCTTTTTCTTGCGGGCAGTTTCAAATACGGTCTTGTCTTTTCTTAAGTAAGCCCCATGCCCGTTCTTCTTGCCAGAAGGATCAACTACGACTTCTCCTTCAGGAGTCTTGACGATTCTGATCAGTTCATTCTTTGGAAAACGTTCATTCGATACAACACATTTACGCATTGGTATTTTACGCATGCTTATAACCTCTATTAATCATAGAAATCATCGTAGTCATCGTAATCAACGTCTTCATCATACCAGTGATCGTCTTCCTCGTTGTTGAATTCCTCGAGTTCTTCTTCAGAGTATTCTGGCTTGATTTCGTACTGCTGCTTCTTCAGCTCTTCGAGTTTCTTTCTTAATTCAGCAGCTTCTTCATCTTCCTTGGTTGTCTTCTTACGCTTAGAAGATGTCTTCTGCTGAGAAGACTTCTTGGCATCAGCCAACTCTTCATACTTAGATACATAATCGCTGGCCTTTTCAAGTTTTGGCTTACGGCGCTTGGTTACTTCCTTGACTTCTTCAACAGGAGCTTCCTCAACGACTTCTTCCTTCTTTTCTTCCTTGACAGCCTCTTCAACTACTGGTTCTTCCTTAACTGGTTCAACTTCAACAGCTGGCTGTTCAACTGGTGTTTCTTCAACTACTGGAGCTTCTTCCTCAGCCGGTGTTTCTTCAGCCTTTTCAGCTTCTCTTCTGGCTGCTTCTTCAGCTTCCTTTTCAGCCTGCAGTCTGGCCTTTTCTTCTTCCTTGGCCTTTAATTCTTCCAGAGCCTTCTGCTTGCGGATTGCTTCTTCCTTAGCCTGGAATGCCAACATTTCGTTGTACCAGTCAATGCCTTCAGCCTCAACTTCTGACTGAGTCTTGATGTCGATCTTACGGTTGAGTAATCTTACAGCCAGTCTGGCATTGATGCCCTTCTTACCAATGGCAAGAGATAACTGGTTATCTTCAACGACGATAAGTAACTTGTCGTCATCCTTTTCCGGTAATACAGCCAATACGCTTGCTGGCTTTAATACGTTCTTTACGAATTCAACATAGTTTGGATTCCATTCAAAGATATCAATGTTTTCATGAGATGCCGGGTTACCCTGCTGAGTGATCTCGTCAATGACGCTTAATACTCTGGCACCTCTAGGTCCGATACATGCTCCGATTGGATCTACGTTAACGTTATTTGAATATACGGCCATCTTGGTTCTTTCATTAGCTTCTCTGGCAATGGCCTTGATTTCAACGGTACCGTCATAGATTTCGGTAACGCTTGATTCAAACAGTCTCTTTACCAGCATTTCTGAGCTTCTTGAAACAACGACCTGAGCTCCCTTTGAATCCTTGGTAACGTTCTTAATGACAACTCTTAATCTCTGACCGTCATAGTACTTTTCACCAGGGATCTGTTCACTCTTTGGCATTAAGGCCAGAGTCTTGCCCAGATCAATTAAGGCAAACTTGTCTTCAACGGTTTCAACTGTACCGTAAACAAGATCGTCTACCTTATCAATGTATTCATCGTAAACCATCTGCTTGCTGGCTTCCTTGATCTTCTGCAGCATGATGTTCTTAACCTGTGTTACTGATGAACGTCCGAAGCTGTCGATGTCGATTTCTTCATCAAGTACATCACCGATCTGAGCATCAGCCTTTAATTCTCTGGCTTCTTCCAGAGAGTATTCCAGATCAGGATCTTCTACTTCGCCTTCAATGACGGTACGTGACTGATACAGTCTGATGTTTCCCTTGTCATCAATGTCTGCTCTGACGATTGCTTCCGGGAAGTTGATGATTTTCTTATATGTCTTAACCAGACCTTCCTTAATGGCTGCTTCGACAACATCGTAAGAAATCATTCTGTTTTCCTGAATGTCCATCAGGACCTTCTGCAAATTCTTAATATTCATATCCTCTCACCTATAATTTAACAGCCAATCTGATTAATTTTACGTTGTCTAAGGCGACAACGGCTGTCTTTTTCCTTCCTTTTACCAGATATTCAACTTCAAGCTCACCATTTTCAAAACGCTTAAGAGTTCCCTCTACCTGGTCAAGTCCCTTATCAGGATTCTTATAATCAATGTGTACATTGTCATTTACAGCCTGAAGGATCTCTTCATCTGTTTCCAGTTCTCTTTCTGCACCGAATGAACACACGTCAAGGTTATAAGCTTCATCGCCATAATCCAGTTCATCAAGAATTGCCGAAATGTCACGGCTGACAATTGCACAGGTATCCATGTCCATTGAACCATCTGACTTCATGATCATGATTTCCAATGTTTTGATCTTTCCGCTTAACAGCTTAATGCTGTGCTTTGAAATGTCATTCTTTTCAAAGGCCGGCATTAATGCATTTTCCAGTTCCTTAATATTCATTTTTGCCTCCGAGCAATAATTAAGGAGTGGTCTTCCCACTCCTTTATTACGCTACTATATTATCTTATTTAAAATACGATTTCAAGTGCTTTTTAAGCCTTTTTAGAACATATTGAACAGTGATAACTGGTTTTCTTCACCTAAATCATCCAGCACGCCGATCTTTTCCATGAAAGCCATCTGCGTATTGTTAATCTGAGTCCTCTTCATTAAGTCTTCCTTGGATATGAACTCCTGATTCTTTCTGGCTTCAACAATGGAAATGCCTACGTTGGCACCTAAGCCATCGATGGAACTGAATGAAGGTATGATGGCCTTATCGTCATCAGGGTCAACGATGAAGTTGACTGCTTCACTCTTGGCCAAGGAAATGTTGTTGAAGTGATAACCTCTCAGATACATTTCCAGACACATTTCCAAGGTTGACTCAAGAGCATTTTCCTTTACGGTAACGTTTCTTGAATCATTGGCCTGCTTGTCTCTGATGGCCATCAAGCGCTCGTAAATGGCATCTTCACCCTTCAGCATCGTTTCAATGTCATAGGCATCGCAACGGCAGCTGAAGAATACCGCATAGTATTCTCTAGGATGATATACCTTGCAATAGGCAATTCTCATTGCCATCATTACATAGGCAACGGCATGAGCCTTCGGGAACATGTACTTGATCTTGTTACAGGAATCAATGTACCACTGTGGGACATTGTTATTGTGCATGTCCTCTTCCCATTGCGGGGTAAGACCCTTGCCCTTTCTGACCTTTTCCATGATATCGAACGATTCCTTAGGCGGCATGCCCTTGGCAATCAGATAGGTCATGATATCGTCACGGCAGGCGATTACCTCTTTCAGGGTACAGGTGCCGTTTCTGATCAGTTCTTCAGCATTATTTGCCCATACGTCGGTACCATGGGTCAAGCCACTAAGAGCAACAAGTTCGGCGAAAGTCGTCGGCTTGGTTACGTTAAGAATGTTACGGTTGTTATGGGTACCGAATTCAGGTAACCCAGCTGCACCATTCTGTTCCGTATAATGATGCTTTGGATCATGAATGTGCAGTTCCTCAGTTGATGAGAAAAGCGAAAGTGCCTTGGCGTCATTCATCGGGATCTTTCTCGCATCAATGCCGGTGTAGATCTGTAACAGTCTGATGACCTTAGGGTCTACGTGGCCCAAGATGTCCAATTTCAGAATGTTATCATGCAGATCTGAGAAGGCAAAGTGTGTTGTCTTCCAGTCGGCAAACGGGTTATTGGCCGGGTACTGTACCGGGGTAAAGTCATGAACATCATTTTCCTTAGGAATAACGACGATGCCACCCGGATGCTGGCCGGTCGTACGCTTTACACCCTCACATAAGTGTGAAAGGTATTCCTGGAAGGCTGATGAGAAGATCGGCTTTCCTTCAGCGTCCTGCTTTTCCGTTTCCTCACAATAGCCTCTGATGTAACCGAAGGCTGTCTTCTGAGCAACGGTACCAATGGTACCGGCACGGTATGCGTAGTTTTCACCGAATATTTCCTTGATCTGTAACTGAGCCTTGATCTGGTTATCATCAGCAAAGTTAAGGTCAATATCAGGAACCTTGTCACCATGGAAACCTAAGAAGGTTTCAAATGGGATCGAGTGACCGTTTCTGATCAGTTCCCTGCCGCAGCGTGGACACTTCTTTATCGGTAAGTCGAAACCGTTGGCATATTCATTATTGGTAAAGAACTCTGAATAATGGCAGTCCGGACACAGATAGTGCGGCACTAACGGGTTAACTTCCGTAATGTTTGCCATGGTCGCAATGAAACTTGAGCCTACGGAACCACGGGAACCTACGATGTAGCCGTCTTCGTTACTTCTCTTTACTAACAGATAAGCGATGTAATACTGAACGGAGAACCCGTTGGTGATGACGGAATTAAGTTCCTTTTCAATTCTTTCTCTTACGATGTCAGGTAATGGGTTTCCATACAAGGCATAGGCATTCTTGTATATTTCATCAGTCAGTAGCTGTTCACAGCCTTCAATTGATGGTGTGTGCAGTTCCTGCGGAATAGGATAGATCTTTTCAATCTGATCAATGATCTTCTGTGGATTGTCAATGACGATCTCCTTGATCCTGTCTTCATCTAAGAAGTTAAATGCTTCCAAGATCTCACTAGTTGTCATTAAGTGCTGATCAGGGGCAATGAACTTCAGTCTCTTTTCCCTGTTCAATGGATATAACGGATGTCTTTGCCCGCCGATTCGCTTGGCCATGATGTAAATGTCACGGGCGATCTTCTGATGCGGGTGGGTATAGTAGACATCGTTATTGCCGATTACCGTCTTACCTAACTTATCAGCAATTCTGATCATGTTATTGACGATGGCAACCATTCTGTCTCTGGTTAAAGAGCTGCCCGGTTCAATTAATGGGCTGTAACAGCTTAATGGCTGAATCTCGACATAGTCATAGAACTTCATGCATTCCTCAACTGTTTCATCAGACCTGTTCAGGGCCATTTCAAACAGTTCACTGTATAAGTTGGCTGAACCGACCAGAATGTTCTTTCTTCTCTTCTCTATTTCACTGCGGATGATACGCGGTTCAGCGACGACATCACTGTCAGCCTTTTTGGCATTTTCCTTGGCAAAATAGGTCAGATAAGTCGTATGAGAAAGTGATACCAGTTCATAGATGTCCTTGATGCCGGCCATGTTCTTGGCTAATAAGGTGACACTGTAGGTATGAGCCTTCTTATAGACGTCAGGATCCTGCTTGTTCTGCAGATCATTAAAGGTAACGTTAGGATAACCCTTGATCGTCGGTAACATCTTCAATAATATCTGAGCCAGTACTTCGGCATCGTAGTCACCACGGTGAGCTTCATCATCGTTGTATTCAACGCCATAGTTACGGGCAATCAAGCCCAGGCGGTAATACTTACGGTTGGTTACGATCTCCTTGGCTAAGTTAAGAGTATCCAGACAGGTATTCTTCAAAGGCTGCCTGCCCATTTCCTCAAGTTTTTCATTCATGAAGTTAAAGTCGAAGTCAGCGTTATGAGCGACTAATACCCTGTCTCCCATGAAGTCTAAAATCTTATCTATTATTTCTTCCAAGGTCGGAGCATTCGCCAACATTTCATTGGTAATGTTTGTCTTCTGTTCAATGAAGGCCGGTATTGAAACCGGTGGCTTGACGAAAGTCTGGAAGTGATCGGTAATGGTATTGTTCTTTACGATTACCCCACCGAATTCAATGATGTAGTCATACTTGGTTGATAAACCGGTTGTTTCCAGGTCAAATACCATGTATTCTACTTCATTCAGCTTCTTGTCACATGGATTATGGACAATGTTAAGTTTGTCATCAACGACTTTCATTTCAATGCCGTAGATGACCTTGAAATCATTGTCAGGGTCCATCTTGTCGATCTTTAACTGTGCACCCTGAGCATCAGGATAGGCCTGTACGACACTGATGTCGGTGATCGCAATAGACTTCTGACCAAACTTATAGGCCTGCATGATGAGTTCAGAACATTCTGAAACACCATCCATTTCTGTCTTGTTTGTATGAACATGCAGATCACTGTGCTTTAAGCCTTCATAATCATCGGTTCTCTTGAATGGATTGTTATCCATCTTTTCCAGTAATACCGGTTCAACCACGTTATAGTGGTCGTAGGTATCATATTTAACGGAACCGTATACGGTATAATACTGTCCCTCTTCTATTTCATGTAATTCAGCAGCGGTCATGTCTCTGCCCTGGAATCTCTTTACGACAATGGCATCTTCCAGATCGGTAATGAAGATCTTCTGTAATTCACTCTTGTTACGCAAGCTCTGGTATTCTACCTTGAAAACCAGACCGGAAAAACAGATCTTGTCCATTCCTTCCTTCAAGGTGCTGATCAATACCTTACGGTAGCTTTCCTTATTGATGTCATAGTTCTGACGGTAGTTTCTGCGTCTGGCAAAGCCGTTATTGGTATCGTTAGAGTTACTTCTGGTTGGAACATAAACAGGTTCGGCGA
>JAFUCG010000151.1 GCA_017459795.1 Erysipelotrichaceae bacterium
GACATAGCTTTCAAGCGTTTCAAGTGTTCTGTCCTCTTTATTTATAACAGCCTCCCAATCCCACTGGTCAACGTAAATTGAATGCAGATTATCCAATTCTTCATCTCTTCTGATGGCGTTCATGTCAGTATAAATGCCCTTGAAACGGCGGATGCCATAGTTCTTCAAGGCCATTCTCTTCCACTTGGCAAGTGAATGTACTATTTCCAGCTTGCGTCCTGATAAGGCCGGGACATCAAAATCAATTGGTCTTTCATAACCGTTAAGATTATCATTTAGACCTGAATCCTCATAAACCATTAATGGTGCTGAAACTCTGGTAAGACTCAAATGCGCGGCAAGCTGTCTTTCGAATGTATCTTTAACTAATTTTATCGCAATTTCAGTATGCAGTAAATCAAGGCAACTGCGATAGTTATCTGGTAAAATCATTAAAACCCCCTATGTCAAATGTGCGACAATGTAAATTAAATCCAATATCACTTTTACAATTTTAACAATCTTACCGGCATTATTCAATTAGTATTAAAAAAAGCGGATTAAGCTAATAATCCGCTGTGGTATTCCTTATCTCTGACAATGTAATTGCCATCCACCCAGTCAATGACAAGTGTCGTATCTCCTGAGATGTTTTCTTCAATGATCTTATAAGCAAGCAGTGTTTCAATGTTCTGCTGAATGAATCTTCTTAAAGGTCTGGCACCATAAGTTACATCACTGCCGTCCTCAATGATATGCTGCTTGGCGGTTGGAGTAACTTCAAGGTCAATATTCTGCTCCTTTAATCTGTTGGCTAACTGATTCATGAACTTATCTACGATCTTGCCCATGACATCATTTGTCAATGGGGTGAATATTACGATGTCATCGATTCTGTTAACGAACTCAGGCTTGAAAGTTGCCTTTACCAGGTTCATGTATTCTCTCTCCTTCTTTTCCTTATCGGTTTCAAAGGCATATTGAGAACCAAGGTTACTTGTCATGATGATGATTGTATTCTTGAAGTCAACGGTTACACCCTTTGAATCAGTAATACGTCCATCATCCAAGATCTGTAACAATATGTTGAAGACGTCTGGATGCGCCTTTTCAATTTCATCTAACAGAACTATTGAATAAGGTTTCCTTCTTACGGCTTCCGTTAACTGACCGCCTTCATCATAACCTACATATCCTGGAGGAGCACCGATCAGTCTTGATACACTGAACTTCTCCATGTATTCACTCATGTCGATTCTGACGATCTTGCTTTCATCATCAAACAACTGTTCAGCCAATGCTCTGGCAACTTCTGTCTTACCTACACCGGTAGGACCTAAGAACAAGAATGAACCAATTGGTCTGTTTTCATCCTGAATATGGGCCTTGCTACGCAATACGGCGTCTCCTACGAGGTTTATGGCTTCATCCTGACCAATTACACGCTTTGCCAGAACGCTCTTCAAAGCCAGTATTTTCTGTCTCTGCGTAGCCATTAATTTATTGACTTCAATATGTGTCCATCTGGAAACTACCTTGGCAATTAATTCCTCATCAACAGTTTCCTGAATCAGGGCATCATCCTTCTTTTTGTCACTCTTAATGAGCTTTTCCAGATTAGGAATGGTTTCATACTGTAACTTGGCCGCATCTTCATATCTTGCTTCATTCTGAGCCTGCTCAAGATCCAGCTTAGCCTTTTCCAGCTGTTCACGATATTTCTTACTGTTATCCAGGGCAGCCTTTTCATCCTGCCACTTTGTATGCAGGGTTGCTCTTTCATCCTTAAGCTTGGCAGCTTCTTCTCTGATGTCCATCAGTCTTTCTTTGCTCTTTTCATCAGTTTCCTTCTGTAAGGCCTTTTCCTCAATTTCCAGCTGCATTATCTTTCTATTCAATTCATCAAGTTCATATGGCATGGAATCCATTTCAACTCTGATGGAAGCACAGGCTTCATCAATTAAATCAATGGCCTTATCAGGCAGGAATCTATCAGAAATGTATCTGTTAGACAGTGTAGCTGCCGCAATGATAGCTTCATCCTTGATCTGAACGCCATGATGAGCTTCAAATCTGTCCTTCAGGCCTCTTAAGATGGAAATGGTATCTTCGACACTTGGTTCATCGACCTGAACCTTCTGGAATCTTCTTTCCAGAGCCTTATCGCTTTCAAAGTACTTACGGTATTCATTATAAGTAGTAGCACCGATGCACTTTAACTCGCCTCTTGCCAACATTGGCTTTAACAAGTTAGCGGCATCCATGCTGCCTTCTGTCTTACCGGCACCTACCAGGTTATGGATTTCATCAATGAACAGAATGATGTCACCGTCAGCTTGCTTGATCTCTTCCAAGACAGCCTTTAGTCTTTCTTCGAATTCACCTCTGTACTTGGCACCGGCTATTAAGGCACCCATGTCAAGTTCAATGATTCTCTTATCCTTTAAGTTCAGAGGTACATCCTTCTTCATGATTCTCCAGGCCAAGCCTTCAACTACGGCGGTCTTACCAACACCTGGTTCACCAATCAATACCGGGTTATTCTTGGTCTTTCTGGATAATATTTCTATGACTCTTCTTATTTCATCGTCACGGCCGATGACCGGGTCGATCTTACCGTTTATAACGTCCTGAACCAGATCATGTCCGTATTTTTCAAGTGCTTCAAGATTGTTTTCGCTTGTTGCTTCTGTCATCTTCTTACCACCTCTTCTTAATAATTCCTGATCTGTAACTTCTTTTCTGTTTAACTTGTATTTCTTGACTATTTCATTGGATACTGATGACTTATTGAACAACAGTTCAATGAAGATAGTTGCTACTGTCAGATACTTTTCATCATGCTCATTAGCCCATACAAAGGCATTGGAGAATGATTCAGTAACCTTACGGTTAAATACCGGGCTAGGTACATAATCAACGACTCCGATGTTCTTAAGATGGCTTAAGCAGATCTGAGCACAGTCATTCTTATCTATTCCGATCTTATTGAACAGACCATCTAGAGTATCATCCATGAATATCTGATATAGCATGTGTACTGTCGTGATCTCCGTATGACGTGAAGTCGTTGCCTGCTGCAAAGCCTTCATTACTATTCCCTGTAGCTTTTCTGAGAATTGATTAATATCCATAATAGTCCTCCTTTACTACTGGCACTCAAAGTTATGGAGTGCCAAATATATATTTTAAGAAAAGTAACAAATTAATGTTACTTAAAAGAATTCTTGAATCGTTCAAATACAGATTTCTTGGATTTCTTTTCCAGAGCCTTGAGCTTTTCATAATGCTCTTTTTCTTCTCTGTTGACACTGGTTGGAATTACAATTTGGATCTCAACATATTGGTCACCAGGTAATCCACCTCTGGTATCCTTGACACCCTTTCCTCTTAATCTGAACTTCTGGTCAGGCTGTGTGCCAGCCGGAATCGTTAATTCTACATCGCCATAAACTGTCGGTACATCTACCTTACAGCCTAATGTTGCATCAATTGCACTGATAGGAACGGAAATGAGAATGTCCTTACCGTCTCTGATGAAGTGCTTGTCTTCATTAACGATTACTTCAATGTATAAATCTCCATTAGGGCCGCCATCTATGCCACGGTCACCCTTTCCCTGAATTCTTAACTGCTGACCAGTCTGAATTCCGGCTGGAATATTAACTTCAACTTCAATCTTTTTCTTAAGATATCCCTTGCCCTTACAGCGTGGGCAGACCTTTTCGATTCTCTTGCCTGTTCCCTTACAGTCCGGGCAGGCACTTTCTGACTGCATCATGCCGAACATTGTCTGCTGCTGTCTTAGGACTCTGCCTGAGCCATGACACGTATTACATATTTTTATGTCATCCTTGCTTCTGGCACCTGTTCCCAGACATTCAGAACACTGTTCCTCAACATCCAGATTAATGTTCTTGGTCACGCCGTTAATGGCTTCCATGAATTCAATGGACATGCGCATGATCTTATCAGCACCCTTACGAGGTCCACTATTACGCTGTGAGCTTCTGGAGAAACCAGTACCGCCAAAGAACTGATCAAAAATATCATTAATATTGCCAAAACCGCCAAAGTTATTAAATCCTTCAAATCCACCTGCATCGAATCCCTGCTGCGGGTCTACACCGGCGAATCCATATTGATCATAAGCGGCTCTTTTCTGAGGATCTGATAATACTTCATAAGCTTCCTGAATTTCCTTGAACTTATCTGCGGCATCAGGTGCTTTGTTGAGATCCGGGTGATATTTTTTGGCTAAGGTACGATAAGCTTTTTTGATCGCATTTTCGTCTGAGTTCTTATCGAGCCCGAGGACTTCATAGTAGTCTCTTTTATCAGCCATATTTATCGCTCTCCTTTCAGTAGGAGAACCCAGTCAGTTAAGACTGGGTTTCCCTGATACTAGTCTTCCTTCTTTTCTGTGAAATCAGCATCCATTACATCATCGTTTGGATTTGCTGACTGGTTCTGGTAATTAGCCTGCTGATTGCCAGCCTGTGAATACATCTGCTGAGCCATCTGGTTAGCAGCCTGTTCCAAAGCATCAAGCTTGAACTTCAGATTGTCGTAATCATTGTTATCAAGTGCTGCCTGTAATTCATCTCTTAACTTCTGAACTTCAGCCTTCTGTTCTGGTGAAACCTTGTCACCGTTGTCCTGTAAGCTCTGGTCGATCTGAATGATGTAGCCTTCAGCCTTGTTACGTAATTCGATCTGTTCCTTCTTGGCATCATCTTCAGCCTTATGCATTTCTGCTTCTCTTACCATTCTTTCGATTTCTGCATCACTTAATCCTGAACTGTTCTGAATTGTAATAGACTGTTCCTTACCTGTACCCTTATCCTTGGCAGATACATGTACGATACCGTTAACGTCGATGTCGAATGTTACTTCGATCTGTGGAACACCTCTTCTGGCTGGTGCAATGCCATCAAGCTTGAATGTACCTAATGACTTGTTATCAGCTGCCATTGGACGTTCACCCTGTAATACGTTGATGTCAACTGCAGGCTGGTTATCAGCTGCGGTTGAGAAGATCTGACTCTTGCTTGTTGGGATAGTTGTATTACGTTCGATTAATCTTGTCATGACACCGCCTAAGGTTTCGATACCTAATGATAATGGTGTAACGTCAAGTAATAATACGTCGTTAACATCACCTGTTAATACGCCACCCTGGATGGCTGCCCCCATGGCAACTACTTCGTCAGGGTTAACTGACTTGTTAGGTTCCTTACCTAATTCTCTCTTAACAGCTTCCTGAACGCATGGAATACGTGTAGAACCACCGACTAATAATACCTGGTCAATGTCGTTCTTTGTTAAGCCGGCATCCTGTAAAGCCTGTCTTACTGGTCCGATTGTCTTTTCAACAACACCCTTGATCATGTCTTCAAACTTAGCTCTGGTGATAGACATTTCAATGTGTAATGGGCCGTCTGAATTAGCACTGATGAATGGGATAGAGATCTGAACTTCCTTCATGCTTGAAAGGTCCTTCTTAGCCTTTTCAGCAGATTCCTTGATTCTCTGTAAAGCCATTCTGTCTTTCTTTAAGTCAATGCCGTTGTTCTTCTTGAAGTCATCGCAGATCCAGTCAACTAAGATATTATCAATATCATCGCCGCCTAATCTGTTGTTACCGGCTGTTGCTAATACTTCAAATGTACCATCAGCTAACTGTAAGATAGATACATCGAATGTACCACCACCAAGGTCATATACTAATACTTTCTGTTCAACGTCTGTCTTATCAATACCGAATGCCAAAGCAGCTGCTGTTGGTTCGTTGATGATTCTTTCTACTTCCAAGCCAGCGATCTTACCGGCATCCTTTGTTGCCTGTCTCTGGGCATCGTTGAAGTATGCTGGAACTGTGATGACAGCCTTGGTGACTGGTTCACCTAAGTAACTTTCAGCATATGTCTTCATGTACTGTAAGATCATTGCACTGATTTCCTGTGGTGTGTAGTATTTTCCTTCAAGTTCAACCTTTTCGTTTGAACCCATCTTACGCTTGATGGAAATTACTGAATTCTTATTTGTAACTACCTGTCTTTTAGCAGCGTCACCAACGATCTTATCACCGTTCTTGAATGCTACTACTGATGGAGTAGTTCTGTTTCCTTCCGGATTTGTAATAACTGTTGGTTCACCGTTTTCCAAAACAGCTACACAAGAGTTTGTTGTACCTAAGTCAATACCGATAATTTTGCTCATAATATTTACCTCCTACTCGCTTACCTTTACTAAAGCGGCTCTTAATAATCTGTCTTTTAACATGTAACCCTTCTGTAATACTTCTATTACCGTGTTAGGTTCTGTTCCTTCAACTTTCTCAGTTAATAATGCCTGACAATAATTGGCATCAAATGGCTTGTTCAGACATTCGATTTCCGTAACGCCTTCATTGGTCAATGCATTCATAATCTGATCATATGTCAGCTTTACGCCCTTAACAAACGGATCATTTACATCCTTGCCATTCAACGCTCTTTCCAATGAATCGATTGATGGCAAAATGCTAAGAGCGAAGTTCTGAATGTGATATTTCTTACTCTGCTCAGCTTCATTCAATAATCTTTTCTTCAGATTTTCCGTATCAGCAAAAGCTTTGTAATAATCATTCTTTGTCTTTGCCAGTTCAGCCTTCAAAGCTTCAATGTCCTTGAGAAGTTCTGAACTGTCAGGTTGTGTATCTTCAGTTACTTCAGTTGTTTCTTCAACTGTTTCGCTTGTTTCCTTGATTTCATCCTTATGTTTCTTACTCATTAATGCCTCCTACTTAATACGCTTGTTGTACTGGCTTTCAATGAATTCGCTGGCAAAATCAAGCATCTTTACTACTTTGTTATAATCCATTCGGCTAGGACCGACGACCATTAACTGGCCTTCTTCTTCACCAATCTTGAACTTACTGGAGACTACTGCCATGTCATCAAACCAGACAAGTTCATTGTTGGTTGATGTCTGCAGTTTCAAGCGATTTTCATTATCCCCTAATGAACGCCACAGCTTTGAATCTTCCAGCATTTTCATAATGTTACGCATCTTTTCAATGTCTGCGAACTCAGGCTGGTACAGCATGTTGCTGGCACCTGAATAATAGACATTGTCGCTTGCAAATTTAATGAATGCCTGCATGAACGCATTGAACAGTGCTTCATGCTTCTTTACTGAATAAGCTAAGATTGGTTTCAGCTCATTCATCTTCTCAACGATTTCATTGATAGGTGTTCCTGCAAGTCTGTCGTTAAGAATGTTCGTACAGTTTTGAATATCCTCAATCGTGATCTGATCTTCAAATCTGAATGTCTTGTTTTCCGTATGGCCCTGGTCAGTAATGAATACTGCTACACAGCTGTTTGAATCAAGCGGAAACAGCTGAATGTGAGCCAATGTCTGCCTGTTTGCGTCAGGTCCCAGGACAACTGAAGTCAGGTTAGTCATGTTGGATAAGATGTCACAGCTTCTTTGAATTACGTCCTCTAACGGTACGTTATTCTCACGCATGACAGTCTGAAGTTCGTACTTGGTGTCCGTGCTGTCATCAACATCCATCAGATGTTCAACGTAATACCTGTAACCCAAGGTTGATGGAACTCTGCCACTTGAAGTATGGGTCTTTTCCAAGAGACCTTCTGTCTCAAGATAATTCATTTCATTACGTATGGTTGCTGAAGACTAATTAATGCCATATTTCTCAACCAATAGCTTACTGCCTACTGGTTCAGCAGTCTTAATGAACTCTTCAACAATGACTTTTAAGATCTTTTCCTGTCTAGATGTCAACATGCTCATCACTTCCTTTTGCACTCTATCTAAACTTCTAGAATGAGTATAAACAAAAATATTAGCACTGTCAAGTTGTAAGTGCTAATATTTGCAAAAAGTTACATTTTAATGATTTTAAAAGAATTAGTTATCTATATGCTAATTATATTTCAGCCTTTGTTTCGCAATAGATGCAACGGTAAATGCGGTTCTTTTCATCGGTTAAGCGGAAGATGTGTGGCAGTTCCTGTTCTACTGAACTGATGCATCTTGGATTCTTACATTTTAGAACATTTGTCAGTTCCTTTGGTAAGGACAGATTCTTCTTTTCAACCAGTTTTTCATCACGGATGATGTTGATTGTTGCATCCGGATCAACGAAACCGATCAGATCAAGATTAACGTCAAAGTCGGAATCAATCTTTATGATGTCCTTCTTCCCCATCTTACGAGAAGTAACGTTCTTAATGATGGCAACTGAACAGTCGAGTTCTTCCAGATTCAGTAATTCATATAACTTCATGGCATTGCCGGCCTTGATGTGGTCAATTACTACGCCATTTACGATTGAGTCGATATTCATGCATTTGCCTCCTTTAACAGTTTAAGAATCAGGGCCATACGGATGTAGCGTCCGTTTCTTACCTGCTTGAAGTAGCAGGCTCTAGGATCCTTGTCTACTTCTACGCTGATTTCATTTACTCTTGGTAATGGGTGAAGAATAGCCAGATCTGGTTTAGCCTTTTCCAGTTTCTTAGGAGTTAAGATATAGCTGTCCTTTAATCTTAAGTAATCTTCTTCGTTAAAGAAACGTTCACGCTGTACTCTGGTCATGTATAAGACATCAAGGTCACCGATTACTGATTCCAAATCAGTTGTCTGAACATATGGCATGTTATTTGCCTTGATGACACCGTTTTTAACATAGCTAGGAACCTTTAATTCTTCTGGAGAAATCAGAACGATCTTAATTCCGCTGTAACGTGACAAGGCACTGATCAGTGAATGAACGGTACGTCCAAACTTTAAGTCACCACAGAAACCTACGGTAAGATTTTCAAAGTGTCCTTTTTCTCTCTTTATCGTTAATAAATCCGTTAAGGTCTGTGTAGGATGGTTATGACCGCCATCACCGGCATTGATAACTGGTACTTCTGATACTAAAGAAGCAACATATGGAGCGCCTTCCTTAGGATGACGCATGGCTATGATGTCAGAATAACAGCTAACTGTCCTGGCAGTATCTGATACGCTTTCACCCTTGGCAGCTGATGAGCTGGCAGCTTCTGAGAAGCCTAATACTTCCCCGCCTAATGACAACATGGCACTTTCAAATGAAAGTCTTGTTCTTGTTGAAGGCTCAAAGAATAAGGTAGCCAGGATTTTGTGCTTGCAGGCTTCATTGTATTTTTCAGGATTGGCAATGATGTCATTGGCGACATCTATGAGTTCATCGATTTCCTCTCTTGATAAATCCAGAATGTTGATCAGATGACGCATCTTACTTTCCCCCGATCCAGCTTTCATCTGAAGGATTATCTCTGAACTTCAGAATGCGCTGTTCATCTTCTTCACTGATGTAGCCATTGGCGCTGGCAACCTTTACCAGAGCATCCAGGTCACATAACGAAATGTTCTTAACATTGGCTTCACTTAAGCGCTTCAAGCCCTTAGCCATGCCATAGGTAAAGATGGATACGATACCTAATACTTCTGCACCAGCTTCTCTTAAGACGTTGACAACGTCAATTACGCTTCCGCCGGTAGAGATCAGATCTTCAACAACTACTACTTTCTGACCTGGCTTTAATGAACCTTCGATCTGGTTCTGGCGGCCATGGTCCTTACTTGAAGCTCTGACATAGCCCATTGGCATCTGTAAAATGTGACCAACGATTGCGGCATGAGCGATACCGGCTGTTGAAGTACCCATTAATACTTCAGCTTCCGGATAGTTTTCTCTGATCAGCTTAGCCAGACCGTTTTCAACATCATTACGTACATTAACACTTGTTAAGGTAAGACGGTTATCACAATAAATCGGACTCTTAATTCCACTTGCCCAGGTAAACGGTTCTTCAGGTCTTAAGAACACAGCCTGAATGGATAACAGATCCTTCGCAATTAATTCCTTCATGTTATTCTTCCCCCAAAAATTCTCTTACACATCTTTCATAGGCAGCAACAGGATCATCAGCCTTGGTGATTGGACGGCCTACGACAATGTAGTCTGATCCAATTAACTTAGCCTGATGAGGTGTCATTACACGCTTCTGATCGCCCTTATCGCCATCAGCGAATCTTACGCCAGGAGTTACGGTTACAAATTCCTGACCGCATACTTCATGAACCTTTTCTGATTCTAGTGGGCTGCATACAACGCCATCCAGACCTGCATCTTTGGCTACCTTGGCATAATGCATTACTACTTCATTTATTGGCTTTTCAATCAGAAGATCTCTTTCCATGCTTTCCTGGTCAGTACTTGTTAACTGAGTCACGGCAATGAGTAATGGTCTTGTACCATCTTCTCTTGTTAAGCCCTTTAAGGCTCCCTGTAACATGGCAGTTGTACCTGCAGCATGGCAATTGACCATGTCAACGTCAAGGTTGCTTAATACTCTCATGGCCTTTTCTACTGTATTTGGAATGTCATGTAATTTCAAATCAAGAAAGATCTTATGTCCTCTTGCCTTGATTTCTCTGACAATGCCGGGTCCTTCAGCGTAAAACAGTTCCATGCCGATCTTTACAAAAGGCTTGTAATCCTTGAACTGATCCAGGAAACTGAATACCTGCTCTTTGGATGAAAAATCACATGCGATAATAACGTCTTTTCCCATCTTAATGTGCTCCTCCTATGATATCTTTAATATTTTCAACTTTCAGCTCATCTAATAAAGCCGGAAGTTCTTCAATGATCTTCTTGCAGATGAATGGATCTGCGAAGTTAGCTGCGCCGATTTCAACGGCTGTAGCGCCCGCCAGCATCATTTCAATTACATCTTCAGCTGATGAAACACCACCTAAGCCGATGATTGGAATGTTGACGGCTTCATATACCTGGTAAACCATGCGTACGGCTACCGGGAAAATAGCTGGCCCGCTTAGGCCACCAGTCTTATTCTTGAGAACCGGTTTTCTTTTCTTAATGTCTATTCTCATGCCAACTAAGGTGTTGATAAGGCTTATAGCATCTGCGCCACCTCTTTCAACAGCCTTGGCAATGGCAACGATGTCAGTAACATTAGGACTTAACTTGATGATTACCGGTTTGGTTGTTACCTTCTTTATTTCTCTGGTTACTGTTTCAGCCATATCTGGATCTGTACCAAAATGCATGCCGCCGCCGGTAACATTCGGACAGCTGATATTCACTTCAAACCAGCCAACCTGCTCTTCCTTATCGAGTTTCTTGCAAACCTCGACATATTCTTCAATTGAGAATCCGGATACATTTGCCATGATAGGCTTATGGAATACTTCCTTTAGCTTTGGAATCTCATTTTTAATTACATTATCTACACCAGGGTTCTGTAAACCAATGGCATTCAACATGCCTGATGCTGTTTCAGCAATTCTTGGTGTTGGATTACCGAATCTAGGATCTCTAGTCGTTGTCTTAAAGGCCAATGTACCCAAGATGTTAATGTCATAGTTATCGGCGAATTCATAACCGTATCCAAAGGTACCACTGGCAGGAAGAATCGGGTTATCCATTTCAATGCCACATAATTCAACCTTTAGTCTTCCCATAAGATTTCCTCCTTGTTCAGTATAGGACCTTCCTTGCAGATGCGCTTATAACCGCCCTTTACTTTGGTAGTACAGCCCATGCATACGCCATAGCCGCAGCCCATTCTTTCTTCAAAGCTGAACTGACCTTCAGTACTACTACCGTCATATACAGCCTTAAGCATTGGTAATGGACCACAGGTATAAAAATATGAATAGTTCAAATCACTCATTGGTGCAGTAACAAAGCCCTTTGTACCATAACTGCCGTCAACTGTACATACGATTACTTCGCAGCCAAGTTCTTTGAATTCCTCTTCATAGAAGACTTCTTCTTTTTTGTTAAAACCAAGTATGACAGTAACTTCCTTCTTAAGGTCAATTAACTGCTTGGCCAGGTAGTACAGAGGCGGTACGCCAACTCCCCCACCGATAAGCAACGGTTTTTTGCCACTTAGTGACAGATCATAACCATTACCTAAATCGTATAGGATATCAAGCTTACCATCATGCATTTCACTTAAGACCTTGGTTCCCTTACCGACAACCTTATAAATGATGACTAATTCATGCTTATCACCATAGGCAACACTTATCGGTCTTCTCAGATAGAAACCATCAAGCTTGATTTCCACGAACTGTCCTGGATTTAAGGACAGTTCCTTTTCGCTGTACAGATCCATTTGCCAGATGTCTTTGGCAATCATTCTATTTTTCTTAATTTCAAATATACCCTGTAACATTTATCCTCATTTCTAGGCATCGATTGTTGAGATTCTCAAGGTTATTTCCTCAAGAACATTCAACAAGGCGCTGACCGTATCAAGTGATGTAAAGATGTTTGTATTGTTTTCAGTTGCACATAATCTGATCTTTACACCATCTGATAGTTCATCAACGTCGGCGATTTCTCTTGTATTGATTATGTAGGCAATGTGACCCTGACGAATTGATTCCAGAATATCGTCATTTACAGAAACCTTCTGTAAGATACGGGTACGGATGCCATGTTCCTTTAAGTATCTGGCAGTACCTCTGGTAGCCTCAATGTTGAAGCCCAGATCATAGAATCTTCTGATAAGTGGTAATGCCTCTTCCTTATCCTTATCAGCTATGGTCGCAAATACTGTACCATAGTTCTTTAAAACCATGCCAGAAGCCTATAAGGCCTTATATAATGCACGATACAGTGTATCGTCATAACC
>JAFUCG010000152.1 GCA_017459795.1 Erysipelotrichaceae bacterium
CATGAAATTTCTCTAATTATAAAGATTATCTTTTCCAACAGGATCAAAATCCGCGGGCGGCCGATGCCCAATCATGCATACTCATTAACCTGGAAGGATTTCCTGCATTATGGAAAGCAGTTCCCTTTACCATTACCAAAGGTAAAGTTTGAAGTTGACCGTACAGCTGTTATTCTTTATTCAGGCGGTACAACAGGTACAACCAAGGGAATCATGTTAAGTGACCTTAACTTCAATGCCTGTGCCTTACAGTCATCTGTCGCAATGGAAGTTCCATATGAAGCCGGTCAGAAGATCTTAGCTGTCATGCCATTATTCCATGGCTTCGGCTTAGGCATCGGCATTCATACTTGTTTAGTAAAAGGCATCTGCTGCGACTTGATTCCACAGTTTACTGTTAAGACCTATGCTCAGATGTTAGTTAAGAAGAAACCTAACTTCATCGCCGGTGTCCCTACCCTGTATGAAGCATTATTAAGAACCAAGGGATTGGAAAACGCTGATCTCTCATTCTTAAAAGGCATGTATTCAGGTGGTGACTCATTATCAGTTGAATTAAAGACCAAGGTTGATAACTTCTTAAAGGCTCATGGTGCCAAGATCCAGGTTCGTGAAGGTTATGGTACAACAGAATGCGTTACCGCAAGCTGTTTAACTCCTACTAATGACTACCGTCCTGGCTCAATCGGCTTACCATATCCTGATACAAAGTATGTTATCTGCGAACCAGGCACAACTGATGTCGTAGAAATCGGTCAGGAAGGCGAAATCTGCTTAACAGGACCAAGCGTAATGTTAGGCTATCTGAAGAACGAAGAAGAAACAAATCAGACCATCAGAAAGCACGCCGATGGCAAGTATTACCTGCATACCGGTGACTTAGGCTTAATGGATAAGGATGGCTTTGTATACTTCAAGCAGAGAATCAATCGTATGATCATCTCTTCAGGCTACAACGTTTACCCTTCACAGATTGAAAACGTCATTGACGCAAATGCCAAGGTATTATACAGCTGTGTAATCGGTGTCAAGGATTCTTACAAGATGCAGAAAGTCAAGGCATTCGTTGTCTTGAAGCCAAATGTAGTTCCTGATGATTCAGTCAAGGAAGAAATCATGTCTTACTGCCGTAAGCACATTGCCAAGTACGCAATGCCATACGACATTGAATTCAGAGATGAATTACCAAAGACCTTAGTTGGAAAAGTAGCTTACAGAGTTCTTGAAGAAGAAGAAAACAAGAAAGTTGAACTTCAGCTCCAGAAGGAAAAAGAACAGGAAGCTAAGGCAAAACAGACAAAAACAACAGCAAAGAAAGCTTAGAGTTAATCTAAGCTTTTTATTTCATTGTTTTCTGTAGCAATTCACATAATTCATCAACGGCATCTTCATTGCCGTTTTTTATGTCGTCAACGACACATGAACGGATATGTGATGATAATAGGACCTTGTTAAAGGCGTTTAACGCTGACTGTACTGAAGATACCTGCATTAGGACATCTACACAATAGCGGTCGTCATCGATCATCTTGTTGATGCCACGTATCTGCCCTTCAATCTTGTTTAATCTGGTTTTCAGGGCCTTGATCTCTTCAGCACTTCTCTGTTTGTGCTTGCAGCAATCAGCCATTATCTGATTTCCTTTACATCGTAATCCTTGTCTTCGACAGCCTGCTTTAAGATACTGTCGTCAACATCGGCTGATAAGGAAACGATTGCGGTACCCTTAACATGTGATACTTCAGCCTTTTCAACGCCTTCGATCTTTTCCAAGGCCTTTCTTACTGTTGCTTCGCAATGTTCACACATCATTCCTTCAATTACCATTGTCTTTGTCATATATTTCTCTTCCTCCTCATTATTAAACTTATCTGAAATATTCTGAATACTTGATTCCTTTTTCTTATCCTTACTTGCATCGTAAA
>JAFUCG010000153.1 GCA_017459795.1 Erysipelotrichaceae bacterium
GGACAAACCTTCAAGACGTAAAGTTGACATAGAAGCAGATTATACAGGGTTTGAGGTTGAAAATGAATTCGTTGTTGGCTTTGGTCTGGACTATAACCAGAGGTATCGTAACTTACCATATATCGGGGTATTAAAAGAAGAATTATACTGATTCATCAAGGAGTGTGAAGTTAATTGAAAAACAACAGATGGATGAATTTTCTGCCATATCTGATCATGATGCTGCTGTTAGGTAGCATATTCAGTTATACCAGAGTTTCAACTACTGAAACACTAAAGTATGGAGAATTCTACGATCTCATTTCCAAAAAGGAAATTACAGAAGTAAGCCTTACTTATAACTCCACCGTCATTGACGTTAAGGGTGTTTATAAGGAAAAGGATCTTGATAGAAGATTCATAGCAGAGATTCCTAATACAGAAGATATCAGCAATGACCTGCTGGAAAAATTAAACAAGACAGTTAAGGATGGCAACATTACCATTGTCAATCCATATGCGACCAACTATCTGGTTGAAGTACTGGTACAGGTAGTGCCAATGGCATTACTGTTCGGTTTCGGTATCTTCATGATCACCAGAATGAACGGTTCATCCAATAACAAGGCCTTTGAATTCTCCAAGTCCAGAGCCCGCCTTGAAAGCAACATTAAGGTAAGATTTGATGATGTTGCGGGCTGTGATGAAGAAAAGGAAGAAATGGCCGAAATTATAGAGTACTTAAAGAATCCTGACAAGTTTGCGGTCATGGGTGCCAGAATACCTAAGGGTATCTTAATGGTAGGTAACCCTGGTACCGGTAAGACATTACTGGCCAAGGCCGTAGCTGGCGAAGCTGACGTACCGTTCTTCTCAATAAGCGGTGCAGACTTCGTTGAAATGTTCGTCGGTGTCGGTGCCAGCCGTGTCAGAGACATGTTTAAGAAAGCCAAGAGTACTGCTCCATGCATGATCTTCATCGATGAAATCGATGCCGTAGGCAGACAGCGTGGTGCCGGCTTAGGCGGCGGTAACGATGAAAGAGAACAGACATTGAACCAGTTACTGGTTGAAATGGATGGTATTGAAGAAAATAAGGGTATCGTAATCATTGCGGCTACTAACCGTCCTGACGTACTTGACCCGGCCTTATTAAGACCTGGCCGTTTCGACAGACAGATCACAGTATCATTACCTGACAGAAGAGGCAGAAAGGCTATTCTGGAAGTACATGCCAGAAATAAAAAATTGGCTAAGGAAATCGACCTTGATGCCTTAGCACAGAGAACCCCTGGTTTCTCAGGCGCAGATCTGGAAAACGTATTGAACGAAGCAGCCATTTTAGCTGTAAGAGCTCACCGTAACGAAATAACCATGGCTGACCTGGACGAAGCAATTGACAGAACCATGGCCGGTCCAGCCAAGAAGTCACGTAAGTATACTGACAAGGAAAAGAGACTTGTGGCTACTCATGAAGCAGGACATGCCGTTGTCGGAATGTTTTTGGAAGGCGCCGACATTGTTCAGAAGGTTACCATCATTCCTAGAGGTGTTGCCGGCGGTTATAACTTGATGACACCGAAGGAAGACTCAATGTTCTTACAGACCAAGAGTGAACTGATTGCTCAGATTACCGGTCTGTTGGGCGGACGTGTCGCTGAAGAGTTAGTATTTAATGAAATAAGCACAGGGGCATCAAATGACCTTGAAAAGGTTACCAAGATCGCCAAGGCAATGGTCAACTCATTTGGCATGAGTGACAAACTTGGACCTGTCCAGTATGCTTCAGATTCAGGTAACGTATTCTTAGGCCGTGATTACACCAGTAATAAGGCTACCAGTGATACCGTTGCCTATGAAATTGATCAGGAAGTCAGAAGCATTGTCAACAAGAGCTATGAAAATGCCAAGAAGATCATTAAGGATCATCGTGATGTCTTAGATAATATTGTCAGAGAACTGATTGCCAACGAAACATTAACCAAGAAAGACCTTGATAATATTCTGAAGTACGGCAAAAAGGATCCTGATACAGCAGTTGTTGCAGAAATAGAAAGTAAAGATTAATAAGCAGCACCTTGTGTGCTGTTTGTTTTAGAAGAAGAAAAGGTGTGAATATGGATACATTAACAAGAGGAACAGCTCTGAATGATGAGGTAAGAGTATACTGTTGTCGTACTACTGAGCTTGTAAGAGAAGCTAAGAAGAGACATGACCTATGGCCGGCCGCAGCCGCAGCCTTAGGCAGAACTCTTTCCGTTGGTACGGTCATGGGAACCATGTTAAAGGACAAGAAGGAAAAGATTGAGATCCAGATCAATGGCAAGGGACCATTAGGCAGCATTGTCGTAGATGCCTATCATGACGGCAGTGTCAGAGGCTACGTTGACAATCCTCATGTAAATAAGGAATTAAGCGAAACAAAACTTGATGTTGGCGGATGTGTTGGTACTGATGGTGTTGTAAGAGTCATCAAGGACATGGGCATGAAACAGCCATTTGTCTCCGAAAGTGAGATCCAGACCGGTGAGATCGGTGATGACTTTGCCTATTATTACGCCGTCAGTGAACAGACACCTTCAGCCGTAAGCGTCGGTGTGCTCATTGATACGGACTTAAGTGTTAAGTCAGCCGGGGCACTGGTCATTCAGCTATTACCAAACGCTACGGAAGAGACAATCAGAATCATTGAAGACATCGTCCGTAACATTAAGCCGATTTCACAGCTGTTACTGGAATATGATGAACCGGTAGACATTTTAAATGCCTTATTTGATGACTATAAGGAACTTGGAACTCAACAGCTGCGTTTCAAGTGCGAGTGCAGCAGAAACAAGTTCGCAACCATTTTAAAGAAGCTGCCGACAAGTGACTTACAGACCATGATCGATGAAGATGACGGATGTGAAGTCGTATGTAAGTTCTGCGGTCGCAAGTATAAATACAGTGGCGAACTGTTACAGAGTTTCATAGATGCAAGGAAGTAGGAGATTTTTATGAATAACGAAATAATTCAGGCAATTGCCAAAAAACTTAAGATAACAGTTGATCAGGTAAACAATACCTTATCACTTTTAGAAGAAGGTAATACCGTACCTTTCATTGCCAGATACCGTAAGGAAGCTACTCATAATCTTGATGAAGAGCAGATTCTTTACATTGAAAAGCAGTATACCTATGAGGTAAAGCTGGCTGAAAGAAAGGAAGCCGTTCTTAAGTCAATTGAACAGCAGGGCAAGCTGACTGATGAAATAAGAGCTTCCGTAATGGAATGTACAAAGCTTTCTCAGGTTGAAGACGTATACCGTCCATATGTCCAGAAAAAGAAAACCAGAGCAGCTGTAGCCATTAAGAATGGCTTACAGCCATTAGCTGACTGGATGTTGTCATTACCTGAAAGCGGCGATGTGGAAAAGGAAGCTGAAAAGTACTTAAGTGAAGAAGTAAAGAGTACCGCTGATGCCATCCAGGGTGCCAAGGACATCATCGCAGAATTTGTCAGTGACAATGCGCAGTTAAGATGGGAATATAAGGAATACATAGAAACAACCGGCATGTTGGTAACGAAGTTAAAGAAGGATGCGGTTGATGAAAAGCATGTATATGAAATGTATTATGACCGTAAGGAAAAGGTAAGTTCAATCGCTGACCATAGAGTCATGGCCATTGACAGAGCTGAAAAGGAAAAGGTCATTAACGCAACATTTGAATATGATGTTGATTACCTTGTTGACAAGGAAGTAAAAAGATTACTTAAGGGAACACCAACCATATGTGCAAGCCAGATCACAGAAGCTGTAGATGATGGCTTAAAGAGGCTGTTATTCCCTAGTGTTGAAAGAGAAATCAGATCTGACTTAAGTGAAAGAGCACAGAATAAGTCAATTGAGATCTTCTCCCTCAATCTGGAAAAGTTATTATTACAGGCTCCTTTAAAGGGCAGAGTAGTATTAGGCTTTGACCCGGCATTCAGAACAGGCTGTAAGTTAGCCGTTCTTGATGAAACAGGCAAGATGCTTAAGATCGATAAGATCTATCCTCATGAACCGCAGAATGACGTTGCCGGTTCCAGAAAGAAACTGTTGGATCTTATCAGTACATATAATGTTAAGATCATAGCCATTGGTAACGGCACGGCTTCAAGAGAAAGTGAAAAGCTGGTCGCTGATCTGATCAGAGACTACAAGCTTGATGTAAGCTATGCCATCGTTTCTGAAGCAGGTGCTTCAGTCTATTCCGCAAGTGACATTGCCCGTGCAGAATTCCCTGACTTACACGTTGAGGAAAGAAGCGCTGTTTCAATTGGCCGTAGATTACTAGACCCATTAGCTGAACTGATCAAGATTGATCCAAAAAGCATTGGTGTTGGTCAGTACCAGCATGACTTACCGGAAAAGGCTCTGAATGAACGTCTTGATGAAGCTATCATGAAGGCAGTTAACAGAACCGGAGCAGACCTTAATACGGCTTCTCCTGAATTACTGACCCACATTTCAGGCTTAAACAGTGCTACAGCTAAGGAAATCGTTAATTACCGTAATGAAAACGGCAGATTCACTAACCGTGAACAGTTGAAGAAGGTTAAGAAACTTGGTGAAAAGACCTTCCAGCAGTGTGCCGGTTTCTTAAGAATCGTTGACGGTGATGAACCATTGGATCAGACCTCAATTCATCCAGAAAGCTATGAGCTGACCAGAAAACTGATGAAGTTAAGTCATGTTGAAAAGCTTGGCCAGGAAAACATTGAATTTGATGAAAAGGCCATAAGTGAACTGGGCATTGATGCATATACCTTAAAGGACATTGAAGATGCCATCAGACAGCCGTTACGTGATTACCGTGATCAGTTTGACGGGGCATTATTGAAGAGTGATGTCTTAGACATCAGCAATCTGCATAAGGGTGACTCATTATCAGGTACAGTCAGAAACGTTGTTGACTTCGGCGCCTTCGTAGACATTGGTTTACATGATGATGGCTTAATCCATGTTACAAGACTGTCAATGAATCCAATCTCTCATCCAAGTGATGTCGTTTCAGTTGGTGACATTGTTACGGTATATGTATATGAAGTAGATGAAGCCAGAGGCAGAGTTCAGCTTTCATTACTGCCGTTAGAACAGCTTGCTCAGAAGGAAGCCAGACAAAAGGAACAGAGAAACAGATCATTCAAAAAGCCTGGTAATAAGAATAAGAACAATAATAAGAATAATGTTAAGAGTGAAAAGCCAAAGAAAGAATCTGTCAGCATGGAAGAGGCAACTCGCCGTCTGATGGAAAGATTTGGAAAATAATTAACCTGAAGAAAGTATGGGCAGCAATGCCTGTACTTTTTTAGGTAATAATAGACAGAGTGAGAGATGCTCACTTGCCTGAAAGACTATATTTGCATAAGATAATAAGTGATGAAAGAAGCAGTTGGTAATAATAAAACAGGATCATTCATAAAAGAACAACGCATGAAAATGGGCCTCTCACAAAGTATGCTTGCTGAAAAGATGCATGTTAGTCGTGAGGCTGTTTCAAAATGGGAAAATGGTCATAATCTTCCTGATGCTTCCATTATGCTGCAACTGGCAGAAGTGCTTAATGTAACGGTTGATGACTTACTTGTCGGGGAGAAGAAAGATAACCAGCCAGTTAATGAAGCCTTAAAAAGAAAGAATAAGCTCACTTGGATATTAATACCGTTAATTGTTCTGGCAGTAATGTGCTCATTTATTTTCAGATCCTATTACCTAAGCAGTAATAACTCCTTAAACATAGAGCAGGAAGCGGTATATTCACCGGAAAGCGAGCAGGAAATAGGCAGAATTTATTATTTTGAGTATGATCATAAATTACTGAAATGGTATGAAATGGAAAGCGTTGAAATGGAAATAGATGGTCATAAGGTGCTGCTGTTCAGCTTGAAACAAAAACCATTTACGGCTAATCAGAAAAGTGATTTTGAAGTTCTGAGTTATGTGAAATACAGCCAGTCAAAACCTTTTGATGCAGTAATCTATTATCCAGGCAATATCAGCAGATTAAAAACCATTACTGATTACAGCAGATTAATTGATATTGCCAGTAAAAAAGCTGACACAATCATCTGTGAGTATGACTCACGTCCTTAAAGTGCTGATGTGATGTACGCTCACTTATGAAAACAATCCAGCCATGAGAAAATGGTGATGAAGGAGATGAGGGAAATGAAAAAGGCAATTATCACGGTTTTCGTTTTACTATTGTTATGCGGATGTAAGGCAGAACCTGAAGTCATAATAGATGATAATAATGTCCCACAAGCCGAGACAGATACAGAAATCAGCCTTGCCGTAACAAAAGAAGGAGCTGACCTCATAATTCATACAGTTTTTCCTGAAAAATATCAGAAACAATATAAAATAACAGAAAATGATCAGAATGATGAGCTTACTATTGTTCCTGTAGGTGTTATCAGGTTTTACAGTTATGACTCTGATAATTTGAATGGAGATTTTGATAAAAATGCTTACGTGTGTATCAGCGGCCTTGATACGGTTGTTAAATTACAAAGCGTTGTAGGAGAAATGCCATTCATGGACATGAGCAGTTCTAATGGCAAGCTCATTTTTCGCTTTTTTGTGGATGGGAATGTTTTATCTCATGAAGTTAATTATGGAAAGAAAGAAGTCATCACAAATACAGGCAGTTTTATCGATGAGATTTCGGATTTTAAGATTGGCGAGGAATATCTTTTAGGATATGTTGTTACATCTTCAAAGAGGATACACACTGACACCCTTGATCTGGATGCCTTGAAAAATCGTACTGTTGTCAGTAACTCAGATGTCTACTATAAAGTTACGGCAATTACTTTGGAATGGACCGATGGAGATTTAAATAACACCATTGGGTGGCGTTATTAGAAGAGACGACAGATATATATAATACAGCAAAACATTCTCAAATAACTAATGAGTTAAAGTGTTTACAGATGTTGAACACTTTTAATCTGGGCTTGATTGCATACGAATAACATTATTTTCTTTAAAACTCTATGTATAAAAATAGAACAATCAGATGTTATAAATAAGAACAGTCAAAACCCCTGTGATTAGTTGATAAAAATAGATCTTAGCTATAATATGTTTAGAGAAGTTATTGTATGGTAACAACTAGTTAGATGTATAAAAACTGGCAAGAAGGAGTAGTATTATGAGTAATAATGAGTTTGTGGTTAAGTTGATTCTTTTTGTTATTTCCATACCTGCACCAATCATATTTGCGACCAGCCTGAAGAGCTATATACAGAATGACAGTAAAATAAAACTGTTTATGGCTGCGTTTTCTTTGTGGCTAACTGTGTATTCTGTAGTGTTTGTTTATTCATATATTGGAACAATGTTAAACTGAGCAACTTCAATTGTATTAAAAATAACGGTTCACAAATGTGTTCTAATGTATTATCAAAAAAACATTTCATTTTTTGAAGTGACTAAGTGGGTTGAACACTTGAAAAACATGATATTAGGAATAATATATCTTTTATCATGGTTATTTGTTACAGTAGTATTTTTAGGTTCAGAATATGTTAGCTTTAGTATTTTAAAAGCCATAAAAATATAAGAAGTTGATGATGCAATCTTTGATAGTTCAGATTATTTAATGTCTCTGAAATATTTCAAAAATGAGACAAAAGTGGTTTAATAATAATGAATACTGATGGGGAGAGGTATTTGAACTTTTGTTGAAAGGAACCAGGTTATGCAAAATGACAGCGTTTTGTATAATGAATTTTTAGCTGGCAATACTTCCTCTTTTGACGAACTGATGGTCAGATATGGTGACAATCTAATGTATTATCTCTACGGTTATGTACATAACCTCGAAGATGCTGAAGATCTGATGATTGAAGCATTTGCCAGAATCATGGCTAAGAAGCCTTCCATTAGTGAGGGAAGTTTTAAGGCGTACCTGTTCAGAACAGGCAGGAATCTTGCCAGTAGATTTCATCTCATTAAAAGCAGGATGAATGTTTTCAGCATGGACAGTTTACCTGTAGAGTTATCTGATCATAAATCTGTTGAAACTGAACTGTTAAACGAAGAGAAGAAAAGAATTCTTCATCTGTGTCTGGAAAGAATTGACCCGGAAGTACGTGAGGCCATCTGGCTGGTCTATTTTGAAGAAATGAGTTACGCTGCAGCAGGAGAAGTAATGGGTGTGAAAACAAAGAGAATTGACAAACTTTTAACAAAAGGAAAGAAACTGCTCAGGGACGAACTTCTTAAGGAGGGCATAACTGATGCTCACTGATAAGCAGCGAATAGAAGAAATGCACCGCAGAGTGCAACGAATAAATCAGAAAAATGCTGCAGCAAGGTCACTTGGCATGCGTGTAGCAGTTCTGACAGCCGGGTTATTATTTGTGATTATGGTTGGTTTGGGATTGCCTGTAATTGGTGACGTTGATAATGCAATAACCGTGCAGGGCATGATGGCAAGTATATTTGCTTATAATAAATACATGGGGTATGTTGTAGTAATTGTCATTGCCGCACTGGTTGGAATATGTGTTGGGGCAATATGTTATTACGTTAAAAAGAAGAATAGTCTCTGATGATAGGGGAATAACTCAGGAATCTGTATCTCTATAGGTAGAGAGGACTGATGGGCATGAAAACTACTGAAGAGAGAAAGATTTCTATGTATATAAAAGCCAGAGAAATCAGCGAGAAGAGATCTAACAGGGTCATTCATTTCTCAATGCTGAATTTGGCTGTTCTTTCTACTATGCTCATACTGTTCATAGCTCATCTGGATAATGAGGTGTTTGATCCAGGCGAAATACAGTTCAGAGGTTCTTTCATCCTGTCTGGTTCATCCGGGGGATATGTACTGGTTGCCGTCATAAGTTTCATAATAGCGACGGTCCTAACCTACTATTTCATGAAAAAGAAGAAAATCAAGTAAGCCAAGTGCTTACTTTTTTAATGTAACCTTAATGATTTCTTAATGGTATGGAAGAATGGTTTAACCGATAATATAGATGATGAAATGGGAGGTCTGTTAAAAAGCATATAAACTGATATAATTATTGCATGAGCACTGAATTTAAGATTGGAAATGTAACTTTAAATAACCACATTCTGGTAGGCCCAATGGCCGGCATCAGTAATCTTGGCTTCAGAACGATGATAAAGCAGTTTGAACCTGGAATGATTTATTCTGAAATGTTATCGGATAAGGCCATCAGTTATCACAGTAAGAAAACACTGCTGATGACTCAGATTGCTGAAGAGGAAAGGCCTCTGGCTTTACAGTTATTTGGCCATGACATTGAGTCTATGGTAACAGCTGCCTGTTTTCTGGATAAGGAAACAAGCTGTGATGTCATTGATATAAACATGGGCTGTCCGGTGCCAAAGGTTGTTAATAACCTGGCTGGTAGCGCCATGATGAAAGACCCTGAGCATACTTATGAAGTTGTAAATGCCATCACTTCGGCAGTCAGTAAACCTGTAACTGTAAAAATGAGAGCAGGCTGGGATGAAGAACATATTAATGTGGTAGAAATGGCTGATAGGCTGCAACACTGCGGCATCAGTGCCATTGCGATTCACCCAAGAACCCGAACACAGTACTACAGCGGTCATTCAGACTGGGATCTGATCCGTCAGGTCAAGGAAAAGGTTACTACCATTCCAGTCATTGGTAATGGCGACATCAAGTCAATTGACGACATGTTACAGATGAAGCAACAAACCAACTGTGATGCGTTCATGGTTGCCAGAGGATGCCTGGGGAATCCATGGTTGATTCAACAGCTCGTGCATTATGAAAAATATCAGGAGAGGCTTGAGGATCCTGATTTCAGCGCTAAACTTCAGCAGTGTCTGGCTCATGCCAGAAGCTTATGTGAACTGAAGGGTGAAAGAGTTGCCATTAAGGAAATGAGAGGTCATGCCTGCTGGTATATCAATGGATTGCCAAACAATAACAGAGTAAAGGCCATCATTAACAACATCACAACCTACAGCCAGCTTGAAGAATTGCTTTTCACATACAATGAAGCATTACTGACTGAAGATTTCAGTTATTTCTATGGAGGTTAAGGATAATGAGAAAGAAAATTCTTATTACGATCCTGGGGGTATTACTTTCCATCCCTTTGTTTTCGATTAATACGGTATTTGCCATGGGCAAGAGCATCCAGGCAATTAACGACATGGGGCAGATCAGTAATAATGGCCCAAGAATAGTAATTCCTTATGGCGAAGAAGAAGGCTACGTTTATTATGGTGCCAGTGGTATCAACATCATTCATGGTGATGAGACAGCTCGCCTGGAAACAAATTTTGAAGTATTAAAGCTGATCAGTGTTTCAGACATTAACAATGATGGCTACACTGATTTTTTAACGTACCAGAAAGCTCCTGACTTTTCCGGTCAGTTACTGGTAATAGACGGTTTAAACGGCAATGTTCTTTCAACCATGCAGTTTACCAGAGAGGGCTATGATGAAAATCTGGGTTTCATAAATACCAACAGCTACATCCAGCAGATGGTTGATCTGGGCAATGGTGAAGCCCTCATCGTTTATGACTATAACATAGCCAAGGTAAACCTTTTAAGTGGTGAGGTTTTATTTACTTTTACGGAAACAGATAATATCTGGGATGTTGTTGTAATAGATGACATTGATGGTGATGGTTTAAGTGAGATAGCTTACAGTGGCCAGCAGAATGTTGTCGGCGTCATTTCCGGTGCAGACGGTACTGCTTTAAAAACATACAATCCAACAACTAACAGAACAATAACCTTATCCTGGGATGAAAGACAGTCTTTTGAAGCTGTAATGAACTGCTGGGATGTCGAATATATTAACGGTAAACTCTTTGCCACCACTGAGGATGGTTTACTTGTTTCATTTGATTTAATGACTGATGAAATGACTTCAGCTTCAATTTCCGTCATGGATGAAGAGATGTTCAACCAGACATTGCAGAGATGGCTCAACTGGGTCGACGGTACAATTACCTACATGATAACAGGTGTAAACAGATGGCAGTACATGGGCTATAAGATCGTAGACCATAATGAAAACTACCTTCTTATTGATGCATTCCTGGGTGATTTGAATTCCATTTCGCAATATCAGGACAGTACTTACCCGGCCAGAGTAATCGTTTATGATTTATCAACCAATGAAGTTACTGCTAAGATATCACTGGATAACTTCGGCTGCATGTATGAAAAGACCTGTTTCGGTATCTATGAAGAACAGCCTTGTATTGCCACAGTTAACTATACCGAAAAGGGACTGGCCAAGATGGCTTTATACAGTTTAAGCGGTGAGTTACTGCTTCAGCATGACCTGAAACTGGACATTGTTGATTTCGGTAAGAAAATTGAACTTTCATGGACCGGTGAAAACTACATATTGGAAGTATTAAATGGCGGAACGGTAAATGTATCAGCTGACTTAAGTGAGACAAGTTACTGCTACGACAGTATTACTTCAAGCTTATTAAAGGTATACGGTGACAGAATGACTGTCCTGTACAGCACTAACGGTACAAAGGACAAGATCGTTCAGTATGATAAGGATTTAAGTACAGTCTTATGGGAATTCAATGTTGATAAGGACTTTAAGAACAAGGGTCTGGAATTCATCAGAACAGACATCGATTATGACAGGGATGGTGAAGAAGACATCTTAGCCATTGTTAACTGTTATGACAAGAATGATTCTCCTGTATACAGTAACTTCATCATTGTTTCTTCAAAGGGTGAAGTAATAAGAAATAAGAATGTTGTTACCAATTCATATTGGTATCAGGGAAGTAAGGTTTATGAATACCTTGTTTCATCAGAATTCGGTGTATTGAATGATACCAATGATGACGGCATCTACGAACTGTTATGCGGTGATACAATCATCACCAGTAAGAGTAATACCGTTATCGGTTCAACCAGTGCCTATCTTGATGCAAAGGGCAGTCAGTATAAGATCGGCGACATCAATGGTGATGGCGTATCAGACATTCTGTTAATGACGGAAACCGAGGGCAGGATCTACTTATCAAGAGTTGCCTACAGCTATGGCTACATTCAGACAGATTACCGTAAGACAAATACAACCATGAGTCTGGATAAGACCTTGGAACCTTTACTTACAACAGCGATAATTGATGACATCAACAATGACGGCGTCAAGGAATTAGGCATGATCGACCGTAACGATAACGGCTTTGAGATATTCAAGATCGTTAACGGCGCAACATTGGAAAAAATGTATGATTTATGCGCTGAAGGCATTAATGAAGATGGCGAGGCATTCAAGCCTTTAAGCTATGACATTAATGGCGATGGCTATAATGAACTCTATGGCCGTGATAACTGGCAATATGGCATATATGACGGTAAGACTGGCACATTACTGGTTAATTACACTGAATGGGTAAATGAGGGTGAATACTACAGTGATGAATATCATCCAACTTACAATGTTCCATTCTATGTAATGGATGAAGAGCCAAGATTCATTGTTACGGAGATAGACGGTGCTAAGACAGTTGCCTTTACCAGATCAAGATATGACAGAGAGGCCAGAGAAGACAAAACCTACATTTCAATGTGGAGCGGTGAAAACTTTGAGAATGAAGATACTGTTCCAATAACCAGAAGTAATGATGGCTCTCTTGGTACATTGCGCTCAATAGAAAACAGTGACGGCTATGCTCTCATTACCTTGCAGGATTCAATATCAATAGTAGATTTAAAGAACAAGTCAATGCTGGCAAAGTATGCTGTTACAGCCAAGAGCGGTTATCAGTTTGATGAGAACACCATTCTGGTTGTAAATAATGAAGATGTACTTTATAAACTTGATACCCAGAACAGTTTCATCGTAACTTCTGATGTTCCGGAGACAACGGATAATTACATTCTGCACTTGTCCTGGGAAGATTCACAGGATTACAGTGTCATGACAATTTATGATAATGACAGAGCTGTATACAGCGGTTCTGACAAAGAGGCAGACATCAAGCTGATTCAGGGTGATCACAGAATAATGTTATCCATGAATGACGGTCAGGGTAAGAGTTATCAGGAAACCTATAACGTTACTGTTGCCCCACAGCCGGCAAATTACATCTGGATGATTGCGGTGGCTGTAGTATTAGTGGTAGCCGGCTTCATGTTAGGCAGATATCAGAAGATCGCAATTAACCGCAAATACAGAAAGGAGGCTTCAAAATGAGTGAATATTGCATTGAGTTAAACAATGTTACCAAGACGTTCGGTAAATTCACCGCTGTTGACAATGTCAACATCAAGCTGGAGCCTGGCAAGGTTTATGGTTTCGTTGGTCCTAACGGTGCCGGTAAGAGTACCACAATGGCCATCATCATGGGAACCTTATTTCCAACCAAGGGAAGCGGAAAGGTATTCGGACATCCTTTAGCTTCACCGGAGGCTTTGAAGGTATTAGGCTATTCACCTGAATTCACAAGCTTCTATTCTGACATGAACTGTATCGAATACCTATATTACATGGCAACACTGGCCGGTTTAAGCAGTGATGAAGCCATTAAGCGTACAAATGAATTACTGGATCAGTTTGACCTTAAGCAACATGCCAACAGAAGAGTTGCCAAATTCTCAACCGGTATGAAGAAGAAAGTCTCACTGGCGCAAGCCATGATCCACAGACCAAAGGTACTGTTATTGGATGAACCAACAGCCAATCTTGATCCAACTAGCCGTCAGGAAATACTGGATACGGTAAGAAAGATGGTTGAGGAGGAACATCTGACTGTATTGATCAGTTCACATGTATTAACTGAACTGGAAACGATCATTAATCATGTAATCATGATCGATCACGGTCACATCATTCTTGATGCCCCGATTCATGAGGCTCAGGAAAAGTTCAAACAGGGCATCCTGATGGTAGATACAAGTAATAATGACCAACTGTTAAGTGAATTAAACGGACGCTATGAATACACCATTGAAGAAGGAAACATCAGATTCGCAACTGTTGAAATGGAACAGCTGAAGAAAGATATCGTATCAATAGTATTCAACAGGCAGCTGACACTTAACATGTTGAAGGAAGAAGTACTGTCACTTGACTCACTGTATAAGCAGATAATGGAAGGAGAAAAGAGCGATGAAGGTAATATTCAAAAGAACGCTTGAGGAAACGCTTAAGATCTCTTCAATTATCATTGTCATAGCTGCCAGTGCATTAGGCGGATACATTTTAGCCCGTAACAGCGGATATTCAACCGTACCGGCCTTTCAGTATTACCTTAACGGCATTCTGATCCGCCAGCACGTTGTGGTATTCTTCTTGGTAAATGGGGCAGTGTTAATGACCATTGTCAGTTCCATATCTTCCGGTTTGATAGCCGGGGAGGTACATGACGGTACATTGAGAATACTGATAACCAAGCCTAATTCAAGAAGTACTATTCTGATGGCCAAGATCTTAGGCATGATAACCGGCTGCAGCATCCTGATGTTCTTAGGACTGATAGTTCTCTACATATCTGAATTAGTGTTCGGCAATTTTGATGGCAACATCGTAAACGGTTTATTACACTATCTTCCGGCTTACATCATCTATGGCTACATTGTAATGTTCTTCTTCAGTTCACTTGGCGTATTGTTAAGCTGTGTGGCCAAGAGAAAGGTAATTGCCTTATTACCGTTACTGGTAATCGTGATCATGATATTAGGCTTACCTATCATTGTCAGAATCACAATGGAACTGTCCGGCAATGGCGGCATGGCCTCAAAAGTCTATGCCGTAGACATGAACTATCACTTTGGTTCAATGTTCAGATGGTGCTGTGACTTATTTGGCGGCATACACGGTACTTCCAACCAGCTGGATATAACAAGCATCTTAATGAACACATTCAGTAGGATGACGATTGACATGGATCTTACCAGAAGTGAATCATCTTCATCATCTCTGACGGTCGTAAACAATGCCATACCGGCAATATACATTCTGATCGTCTATCTGTTATTGACCTGCATTAACTATGTGAGCAGTTTCATCATAATCAGAAAAAAAAATGTTTAAAGTCAACGCAGCTTCGGCTGCGTTTTCTGGTGCATCACAGTTGCCAAATGACTGATATAGTTTTAATATTCATATCAAAAAAGAGGGCTCTGTTATGGACACAAAGTACATCGGCAATAAGAAGTTCTATGCGAACGTCTCCAGATTAGCCATTCCAAGCATGCTTCAGCAGCTGTTATCAAGTGCCATGGGCATGGTGGATACCATGATGGTATCAGCCATTGGCATGGTTACTCCTGTTGGAATTGCTTCACAGATCGGCAATATCTGTAACTGTGTGTCCTTTGGCGTAATGGAAGGAACGGGCATTTACGCTTCCCAGTTCTTCGGGGCCGATGATAAGAAAAATCTGCAGAGGACTTTTGGTTTATCGATCATATTAAACCTGGTTGTGGGAATGTTATTCTTTGCGTCCATCATGTTTTTCAATACAGCCATTATCCGTTTCTATGTTGCAGATTCAGAGGCTATTGCCAATGCGAAGATTTATCTTGATCTGGTTAAATGGTCATATCCGTTAACCACCTGTGCTTTAGCCTTTAACTATTTCTACAGATGCATACACAAGACATCCGTATCAATGTGGATCGGCATCATCTCTATGTCCGTAAACTGTCTGGTAAACTACATTCTCATTTACGGCAAGCTTGGCTTTGCCCCAATGTCAGTTGCCGGTGCAGCCTGGGGTACGGTAATTGCTCAGATCGTTTCAATTACTCTCTACATGAGTTATTCCTTAATAACCAGACAGCCGTTCTTAGGTAAGCTATCCACAATGCTGGACATCAAGCCTTTCTTCTTTAAGAAGGTCATGATCAGAACCTATCCTACGATCATTAATGAAACACTGTTTGGCTTTGGCACATCATTATATGTTAAGGCCTATGCATTGCTGGGAACAAAGGTTACCGATGCCTATTACGTTGCCAATACGATCACCAACATGTTCTTCTCGGTATGTAATGGCATGTCCGTTTCTGGCAGTATGATCCTGGGGGCTGAACTTGGTAAGGGTGATGTTGAAGAAGCCGTCAAGCAGAGCCGTTGGTTCCTTTATCTGGGAATTGCCTTATCAGGAGTATTAGGCATAATCATCATTGGCGCATCAAATATATTAGTCAGTCTGTTTAATCTGAGTGACCCTTCAGTTGTTCAGTTATCAAGAGGCATTGTAAGGGTATCAGCCGTAAGAGTTGCCTTAAGAATGATTGTCGTTGTCATATTCTCTTCCTTAAGAGCTGGTGGCGATTCAAAGTTTTTAATGTTATTAGATTGCGGCATTGTCTGGTGTGTTGGCATCCCATTACTGTATGGACTGATTCTTGTCTTACAGTTACAGGACTTTGTATTAATTTACTTACTGGCTCAATTGGAACTGGTGGTAAGAATAATGATAGGCATGCGCCGGTTTACATCTAACCGCTGGGCAGTCAACCTTACAACTGAATTAAGCAATTAATGCGGGAAATTTCCCGCTTTTTTCTTACAATGACCATCTGGGCCGTATTTTTTGATACAATGGTAATAGGTGAAAAGAGGCTGATAAAGTGTTTTGGAAAATTCTGGGTATAGAACCGACAACTAATAAGAGAGAAATAGACAGGGCTTACCGTGAAAAACTGGTTAATACGAATCCTGAGGATAAGCCTGAAGAATTCATGGAACTTCGTAATGCGTACGAAGAAGCTTTAAGATACCTGGAAAGCCAGAAATCAGAATCCACTGAAGAGAAATCAGCCTTACAGTTATGGAGAGATAAGCTTTCAGACATCTATGCTGATTTTAAGAAAAGAAATTCAGTTGATGAATGGAAGAAACTGATGAGTGAAGACATCTGCCAGACCATAGATACAAGAATGATGGCAGAAGACGAACTGTTTAAGTTCCTGATGGACAATTACTTCATTACTCATGATGTCTGGGTCTATCTTGATGAAGAGTTTCATTTCGTTGAACGACAGGAAGAACTGTCAGAACGTTATCCAAGAGACTTTGTTGAATATGTACTGGTAAACGGTGTTTCCTATGGTGATACCTTACCTATGAACATGTTTATCCCTGGGATAGATGGGGAATGTTGTCAGAAGTATCTGGGCATTTATCTTAAGGCCCGTAAGGCTAATGGTGAAGAGGCTAAGAAGTCAATCGATGAAATGCTCAGCCTGCCTGAACAGCACCCTTATGGTAATGCAATTGCCTTATCATATCAGATATTCTTTGAAGACAAAAACAAAATCGATGATCTGATCGAATTACAAAAGCAGTACAGTGATGATACCTTCATTGCCCTGGTTTTAATAAACGAACTGTTTCACCTGGAGAGATATGAAGAAGACATTCAGATCTGTGAACAGTTATTACAAACCCATCCTGACCATGGCCAGTTAAAGTGGCATTATGCCCTGGCTTTAGCTGAAACCGGTAAGAATGAAGAAGCTATAACCCAGTTAAATGATCTGTTAAGAAATGCCGGTGGCGACCAACAGAACATTTATGAAATAGACATGAAGAGAAGGGAACTGAGTCTGAAGGTAATAGAAGAGAAGAAGGCCAAGCTGGCTGAAAATCCTGATGACGATGAAGTAAAGATCGATCTTGCCTGGGCTTATCTGGAAAACTATCAGGATAAGGAAGCTGAGGAAGTAACCAGAACCTTGAGGAAGGAAAATGTTGACGCATTTAACTACTTTAACTTAATGAGCAACATTGCCTTCAGTTTTGAAAGATATGATGAAGCACTGGAAGATCTTAATCAGTTAATAGAAACAATTAAGAATCTGCCGGAAGATGGCGATGCGGATACCAGAAAGAAAAAAGGCCGACTTGGGGAAATGTATGGCCGTCTTGGCTATTACTATTACGTATTAAAAGACAATGAGAAGTCCATGGAAGCCTATGAAATAGCCTTGAAGACAGCTAAGGACAAGGCATCAATTATTACTCAGTTATGTCAGGGTGCATTAAAGGAGCGCAATTACAGTAAGCTTGTTGAGTATGCCAAAATGTTACTGAAGGAAAAGCCTGATGCCTATCATGCATATCTTTTCCTTGGTTACGGTTACTATTATCAGCGCTATGACAATGAAGCGTTTGATGCGTTAAATCGTGGTCTGGATCTATGTAAGACAGATCTGGAACTCTACATCTTGAAGATCAGAGTTCTCATCAATAACAAGGCTTATCCGGAAGCTAAGGAAATAATTGATTTCCTGCTTAACAATAAGCTTGAAGATGATCCATCCGTTCAGTTTGCTGAAGGACTTTACCAGCAGTTTGCCGAAGGAAATGAAGATAAAGCCATTGAAATGTATGAGAAGGCCGATGAAACACTTGGTGAAAACGCCGTTAACTTTACCTTTACTGATGAAATGTATTACCGTTTACTGTGCTTGAAGGGTGATAAGTTAAATGCGGGTGAACAGGCCGACAGAGAACAGATGCTGAAGATAGCTGAAAAGGGTCTGGCGGTAAATCCGAATTACTATGGCTTATTGGACTATAAGGCCTGGGTACTTACCAGAGGCAAGCAGTACGATGAAGCTCTGGAAATATATATGAAACTATTGGATAACCCAAGACACGGTCCGGCAATTGAAGCCCAGATCGGTTACATATACTATCAGGATCTGAAACATAAGGCGGATCAGTCATTACAGTACTATCTGAAGTCACTTGAAAATGGCGGTGATTATGCCGGTCATTTCTATGCGGGCATGTGTTACATGTACATGGGTGATCTTGATGAAGCTGAGAAACATTTCAATATCTTACAGGAAAACGAGCCTAAGGAATTAGACAGCTATTATCGCATGAGTTTCATTAATGAAATGAGATTTGATAATAAGGAAGCCTTAAGAAACATCAATAAGACAATTGGCATCATAAACATGCGTGAAGGTAATCAGTCTTATTATTACTACCGTAAGGTTCAGATTTTAAGAAGAATTGGTAATGTTGAGCAGGCTGTTGAAACAGTCAGAGAAATGCAGAACAGATACAATACCAGCTACGCTGATAAGCTCATCTGTGAAATATATTTCCAGTTTGGAATGTTTGAGGAAGCTCAGAAGCATCTTAAGGCCTGGAAAAAGAGGCGTAATGATACGGAATCCAGATTCAATTGTGAAATAACTCTGGAGATGCTGAAGAACAACATGTTCATGGCTAAATTGTCCAAGGCTAATGTTGATAACCTCCTTAATGCCAACAGACGTGTGGAACTTGACTGTCTGTTTGCCCGTAATAACGGTAAGTTCAGCAGAGAAGTAAAGTTACTGGAAAACCGGCTGAAAGAAGAAGAGCAAAAAGAAAACGGTGACTTATCCAGAATATATGGAACTTTGTCTTATGCTTATTTCCATCTTGGTGATCATGATAAGCAGCTGTATTACGCCAATAAAGCTCTGGAAGTGCTGGATGTAAAACTAAATGAGTACGGTTTGTCTCAGCTCTTATACCTGACCAGAAAGGCCAGAGCACTGGCATTAGCTGACCGTAAGGAAGAAGCTTTGGAACTGGTTGAAAGATGCCGTAAGCATCCACTATGCGAAGACTGTCCATACCACAGCTGTAAGGACATGGATCTTTATGAAGCAGAGATGGAAGAAATATTCGGCAATGAGGCAAAGGCTTTGGAACTTATGGAAAAGGGAAATGAAAAATGGCCTGATGAAGAAGAATTTGTCGTTGCCAAAAACTTTATGAAAAAGAAGGTATAGAAAATGCTTGTAGGAATAGATTTAGGAACAACTAACAGCCTGGTTGCCTGTTATAAAGACGGTAAGGCAGTAATAATACCGAACCGTCTGGGAAAGAAACTGACACCGTCTGTTGTGGCTGTTGATGATGATAATAACATTCTGGTAGGTGAAACTGCCAGAGAATACGGTTATCTGAACCCGGAAAGAAGTGCCAAGGTTTTCAAGCGCTCAATGGGAACAGATAAAGTATATGAACTGGGAGACATGAAGTTTGATTCTGAAGAACTCTCAGGTTTTGTGCTGCGTTCCTTAAAGGAAGATGCTGAAGTATACTTAGGTGAAAAAGTGGATGAAGCCATCATATCAGTTCCGGCTTACTTTAACGATAACCAGCGTAAGGCTACTAAGAGAGCTGGCGAGTTAGCCGGTTTAAATGTCACAAGAATCATTAATGAACCAACCGCATCAGCCTTATCATATGGCGTTGGTGATTCCGGTAAGATGGAAAGATGCATGGTATTTGACTTAGGCGGCGGAACTTTTGACGTTACGATTCTTGAATACTATAAGAACATCATGGAGGTTTATGCCATTGCCGGTGATAACTTCTTAGGCGGTGAAGATTTTACGCATGTATTAATGGAAATGTTTTTAAAGAAAACTTACCTTCCGGTTGCCATGCTGGATATTAAGAGTCTGAACAATGTCTATAAGGCAGCCGAACATTGCAAGTGCAGCTTTTCCGAAAGTGATTCAGCTAAGATGGCTGTTAACATTGCCGGCCAGTATTTTGAAGAAACCTTCACCATTGAGGAATATGAAGAAGGCTGTAAGGAATTACTGGAGAAGTTAAGAAAGCCAATAGAAAAGAGCCTTCGTGACGCCAAGATAACACTCAAGGAATTGGACAGAATCATTCTGGTTGGTGGGGCAACAAAGCTGTCAATTGTCAGAAACTATGTTCAGAAGATCACAGGCATCGTACCTGAATTCTGCGTTGACCCTGATACTTCAGTAGTTGTCGGAGCAGCCTTGCAGTGTGCTATGAAACAGCGTGACAAACAGATCGAAGAAGTAATACTTACTGATGTATGTCCGTTTACGCTGGGTACTGAGGTAGTTAAGTTTAACGGTACATTTGATGAAACAGGTCATTATCTGCCAATCATTGAAAGAAATACCGTAATACCGGTAAGCAGAAAACAGACCGTATATACCGCTTATGATGATCAGAAATACGTAACGGTAAAGGTATTGCAGGGTGAAAGCATGCTTGCCGTAAACAACCTGTTATTGGGTGAACTGTCAATTGACGTACCTGCCGGACCTAAGGGCAGGGAAGCCATTGAAATTACCTATACATATGACGTTAACTCACTATTGGAAGTTGAAGTGCTGGTAGTTTCAACCGGCTTGAAGAAGAAGGTAATAATTCAGAATCAGGAAAACAAGATCTCTGAAGAAGAAGCCGAAAAGCGTTTTGAAAGATTACAGTATCTGAAACAGAATCCAAGAGATGATGAAGAAAACACTCTGGCCTTATTAAGAGCTAACAGAATGTATGAGGAAACTCTTGGCCCTGATCAGGAAAAGATTGCCGAGGCAATTGATGAGTTCAACAGGACCATGAATACCGCCACCAGACTGGAAGTAGAAAATGTCAGAAGAAAGCTTCTTGATCTGCTTGACGAAATAGAGAGTAAGAATTTTACAGGTTTAGTGGCATAAAGTGAACCTTTTCAGCTTTTGATCCGTCTATATAGGCGAAGGAATAAGTTATGAAGAGTTTTGAGGCATTAATACAGGAAAACATAAAGAGCATTGAAACCTATGTAAGATACAGGGTAGAAGCTAAGGCTGATGGTGAAGACATACTGCAGGATGTCTTAATGCATGCCTTTAAGAGTTTTGATGATCTGGAAAATGAGGAATCATTTAAGCCATGGCTCATCAGCATTGCCCGTAATAAGATCAATGACTACTACCGTAAGAAGGTAAGAATACTTGAATTGCCACTTGATGAAGATGTTCAGCATGTTTCACTTAACCGTACCATTAATTACGCAGTTTATGAAACACTTGATAAACTTACTGACATCGACCAGAAGATCCTGTACATGTACTTCTGGCATAATATGTCAGTTAATGAAATGGCAGAAAGACTCAACATTCCACTTGGAACAGTAAAGTCACGGTTACATAATGCCCGTAAGCACTTCAAAGATAACTATCCTGAGGAGGAATTGAGAATGAGTAAGATGCCAATGACAATGCCTGAATATGTCATCAGAAAAACAGATAAGGAACCGTTTGAAACAAAGTGGGAAGAGCTAATGGGCTGGTTTCTGATACCTAAGGAAGGCAATAAACTTAAATGGGGTATGTATGATTACCCGGAAAGAACACTCACTGAGCAGTTCGAAATGAGCTGTCAGGGGCAGGCGGAAATACATGGCATTAGAGGAGTAAAAGTCAGGGCAATTGAGAAGGCTGGAAAAAATACTCTTGAAAGAAACTTCATTGCGCAATTGACAGATACTCACTGCCGTTACCTTGCTGAGTCACATGAGGAAAACGGAATCGAGAAAGTGTTTACTTTCCTTGATGGAGATGCATTCATTAATAACTGGGGATTTGGGCCTGAAAACATAGGAAATGAAACAAATCTTAAGCGCAAGGGATTAATTATCAGAGAAAATGATAAGGTAACCTGTGACAGTGGCAGGGAAGTAATGGATGTTGTTGGAAGATACGATGTAACAATAAACAACAGAACTTATGATACAGTATGTCTGATGGATATCGGCAGCTATGATGAAAATACCATTTCTGAACAGTACATTGATTCCAATGGCAGAACTGTTTTGTGGCGTCGCTTTAATAAGAGCAACTGGCGCTGGAACTTTGATCATCATGAAGAAATTCTTGATGATAAGTTAAAAGATAATGAAACAATTACGGTTGACGGGGTAGTATGTTACCACTGGTATGACTGTATTACTGATTATGTAATTTAATCAGATGGTAAATTGAAAGTTACAAGGCAAGCTTCTGAAAAGGGCTCTCCAAATAAGTTGGGGGTTTAATCCAAAAAGTTGGTGGTCAACTTGGGGGTCAACCAAATTTGAAGTTGGTGGGCAAAGTTGGTGGTCTAACGAAAAATGACGTCATATGGTATTTCGCCATATGACGTTTTTAAA
>JAFUCG010000154.1 GCA_017459795.1 Erysipelotrichaceae bacterium
AGAGCCTTAGCCCCTTCTTTTAAAAACTTATCGAATAATCCCATTGTTGTTCCTCCTTAAGTAGACGAAAAAAACTTTCCTGTGCGTCTGATTATTACTTATCTTTTTAGTGATTACATTATGTCACATAACTTGACACATATAAAGCAAAATAACTTGTTTGTCAGTAAACTGTCTTTTTTCTAAAACAAAATAGCTTATTTAGGCTATAATTGTTTTAGTTATACAGTTTTGGGGGATAATAATATGTCTGAAAAGAAAAGTAGAATAAAACCGGTATCTTTCATTATCATGTTGCTGGGTTTAGGTATTTCCATTTGGACAGTAATTGAAATAATGCGTTCCTTACTGCTCAGTTCAACTGTTAAGTATGTAGCTGTTGGAGCTCTTTGTGCCATTAACCTTATATGTTTGCTGATTGCCTTATTTGCTAAGCATAAGTGGCCTCAGGTCATCTTATCATTACTGGCATTATTAATATCAGGTACAGGCGTATTTGCCTTGACCAAGGTAAATTCCGCAATTGACTACGTTAATAATATTTTCACCACCATGCCGGAAACAACTGATCACAGCGTTTACCTTCTGGCTAATCCTGACTATCTGAATAATGAGGAAATCGATTATAGAGATATAATGGTTGGCATGTTAGAAGAATATGTCACCTGTGATATGGCACCTGTATACCAGAACATTTATGACAGAGGAACAAGCCTTAGTGTTCTCACTTATGAAACAATTCCTTCAATTGTCTCACAATACAGTTTCAACAGTAAAGGTGGTTACAGCCAATTGGGCGCTATGATCATGCCTGATGAACTGATAGAAACAATAAGTGACTCCTACCCTAATGGCAGCATATTATCATCAACCACAATCAAGCATCAGTATACCGAAGAAATACCAACAGATTTGCCTGTTGCTTCTAATAAAGACATAACCAAGGATACATTTACTGTCTTAATAGGCGGTAATGATGCCAGAGGCTTAAAGAATGATGAAGATTTCATGAACAGAACAGATATCTCCATCTTACTGACCTTTAACCCAACTACTCATAAACTGCTTGTTACAGTATTACCATATGATCTGGAAGTAACAGTAGATGACAAGATAGACAGACTTAATTATGTTTCTCTTTACAGCATTAACAACTGGCAAACAGCCGTATCAGAATTACTTGATACCCCAATCGATTATTATGCCAGAGTCAATTATTCATCTGTAGCTAAGTTGATAGATGCCATTGGCGGCATTGAAATTGAAAATGAACAAGCGTTCCCAAGTTACCAGGAAGTTAAGACAGCTGAAGGCTGGACCAAACCTCAGTACTACTTTGATAAAGGCAAGATCACTTTAGATGGTAACCAGGCTTTGGTATATGCCAGAGAATTCTATCACCTGAATAAGGGATATGAATCCCACTGGGACATTCAGAAGTCCATTTACAAGGCCATTAAAAACAAATTGTCTGAAACAGCCTTCAACATTTCATTTGAAAGTTTCAGTGACGTAATGGACATTACCAAGAAATATGATTCAATAGTAACAAATCTGAAGAGCATCGCAGATTCCATGAATAAGTCAGTTGCCACAAACATTGATGCCAAAAAGTTCATTGGATACATGATCAATAGTTCACTGGATCCTTCAACATTATGGTCAATTGAGATTCAGAAATTACCGGCGTTATATAATTCGGTAGCATGCTACAGCACTAATAATACAGAAGTATTTGCCGGTACTGTTAATCCTGAGGCATTACAGACAGCCATTGAAAAAATCCACAGCTTAACAAAAAAATAGAAAAATGATCCGGGAAACCGGATCATTACTTATTTCTGATTACAGTTTACGGTACAGATCAGATGGTCTGATACCGTTTCTTTTTGCGGTTATCCGCCAGTTGGTATTGGCAATGCCAATGTATAAGGAGCGTGGAAATGCGTTTGGCTCAGCAAACTCATCGCTCTGTACTTTTTTCTTATTTACTGTTTCAGCCAGATGTCTTATACCATTATAAGCATTCTGACATGGACCAGCTTCAAATGGCAGCTTCTGAATTAATACGCCCAACAGCTCACCGGCACTTATGCCCAAGCCTCCACCATATTCAAAGTTCATGACTTTGCACCACTTTTTTACGGCATTGAACATGTTAACAAACTGCCTGCTCTCATATAAGCCCATATTAGCCAGTAAATATACTTTCTTATCACTGCCTCTGTACTCCTTTTCAAAGCATTCAAACAGTCTGATCAGCTGTGATGGTAAACCGTCAACGTATAACGGTGTACATATTACTAATCTGTCACAGTCAGAAAGATTACCAACCAGTGAAGGAAGGTCATTAAGATAACGGCACAGATTATATGTTTCTGTCTTCCCTTCCAATAAAGCATTCAGTTTTTCAGAAAAGGCAAATGAATTACCGGTTGAATAGCGCATGCTGGCATTGAGTATGACAGTTTTAGATGAACAGCTTCCAGTTCTTGGATTTGTTTTTCTTTCTTCCTTATCTTCTCTGAATTCAACATTCTTTACACACCCACGGATATTGGTACAAACGGCCTTAACATATCTCTCAGCTTTTTTCTTATCGTCTTCTGATAAGTTATTGCCATAGAAAATGAAAGTAAAAGGCTTGTCTTCTGCATAACGTTTCTGATGATGTGATTCACCATTAACTACTTCGAACTGTGGCAAGACATAACCTAGACAGCGGTCAAAGACATTTTTAACAAAGCCGGAAAAACCGCCATAGGTATATCTGCTTATTACAACTACTTCTTCACTGTGGTGAATAATATATCCCATGTTCTGATAACCGTCTTTGATAATACACTCTCCCGGTGTCTTGTTCCAGCAACTGAAACAGCCGCTGCAAGGTCTTATCTGTCCGTTATCAGATACGATGCTCCAGCCTTCATATTCACTCTTTACTTCTTCCCAGCGTTTCTCATCCAGATCATGTATTAAGAGATTCATATTATTGTCCTCGTTCTTCTGCTAAGTTCATATTAGCGTAAAATCATAGCAGATATGTCTTAAATGCTCAGTTATAAATAGCCGTTTCTTCTGTTAAGTTCCTTTTCTACCTTGTTTAAGGTATCAAAGAATCTTTCCGTAGCGATCATCGGTCCAAAGCACAGTATGCCGAACACATTCCAATTAAACATGTGCTTATAGGAGGTAAGTTCACCTTCTATCCCTAATTCAATTGCTTTGTTTCTTAAGTCTTCAGCTATTCTGGCCATCCATACAAGTGTATAGATGAAAAAATCAGGTATGCCTAAAAGATATACAATATGATACTTCTGAGTCTTCTTACCTAATACTTCATCAAGTTCTTCCTGCAAGCCATTCTTCATATAAAACACAAAGAACAGACCGGCTGTAAAGAAATCAATGAATCCAAGCCAGAAGCCCTTTCTATCTGTATGTTCAAATTTCTTCATACTATCCCCAAATACTTTTGTTTATTTCATATCTGCTCTGCTAATTCAGCTTCAGCCAGATGACATCTGACAGTTTGATTCTGTTATCTGTTAAGACAATGATGTTCTTTTCAGTATCAAACCTTATGAAAGTGTCATCTATTTCCTTATACTGGTCTTCATCATAGTAAATGATGTTTACTGAGTCATTTCTTCTTAACTGTACCAACAGATCATTTATTTCCTTAAACTGATCTTCTGATAACTCAATTCTTTCATCACCCACAAAACCAGCATTATTAATGGCTGCCCCCAAGCCGGTTAAGGCATCAAACGGGTTAAACTGACTTGCTCTGGCTTCCGGTGACATTCTGTTTCTTTCTCTTATGCCGGTATAGTTATAATGAATGTAATCTTTCTGATTTCTGATCATCCATTATGACCTCCTACCTGTTTGTTTCTGGCTAAGCCTGTTGCGGCCTTTTCTTTGTTAATGCCTTTGAATACGGAATTCTTGCCATAAGTCTTGTTGATCTGATTTATTACTTCCTGAACCTTTCTTTCCTTCTCTATTTCCTTTAAAGAGAATTCCTGAGTTCTGTCTTCAGGTTCATCAAATAAGCTGGACTGTTCAAATACGGCTTCATACTTAAGATCTGCTTCTTCTACCAGATCCTGGGCTATTACCGTAATCTTTCTGATCGTCAAAGCTGGATTAACTACCTTGTCATAAATCGTCAATATGCCATTAACGATCAACGACGTAGCATTCGTATGCATTGGCAGATTACAGTTACCGTGGGCCGGCTTAGGAGCCAGTCTGCCATAGTAGTCTTCTACAATATTACCTTCAAAGCCCTTTTCTACATTTTCTATATCATAGTTAATGAAGATACTGACCTGTTTGGTGGTAACTTTCTTACTTACCATGTCAAGTGACAAGGCATCAGCCATTTCCGTAGCTATTATTCTACCTTCCGCAAAAGTATAAGGGCGCATTAAAACCTGTCCGCTGGACAGTGATTTTCTTTTGGCCTTATATTGTTTTATGGTCTTCATTTCTGTTGGTTCATAACCCCAACTGTGATCTATTAACAATTCCGCATTGACCCCGAATTCCTTAAACAGCTTATCCTGGTGGTCAAGAGAATACATGGCTAAATCACCAAAGGTATAGATACCATAGTTTTCCAGTCTTCTGGCAATGCCCTTGCCTATCATCCAAACATCAGTAATAGGCTTATGATTCCACATCTGTTCTCTGAAACTGTATTCATCTAATTCAGCTATTCTTACTCCATCTTTATCAGCCGGCATCTTCTTGGCAATTATGTCCATGGCTACCTTAGCCAAAAACATGTTAGATCCTACCCCACCGGTTGCGGTAATGCCGGTATTACTTAAGACATCTCTGATCATCTTTATGCATAACTGATGGCCATTTAAACCATAGGTATTTAAATACGGTGTGGCATTAATAAATACCTCATCAATTGAATAGACATGAACATCTTCAGGAGCTACATATTTCATGTATGTCTTGTATATGTCAGCTGAATACTTCATGTAGTAATTCATTCTAGGTACCGCTGTTATGTATTCTATACCTAAGGTACTGTCGGCCTGTAATTCCTTTAAACTGTTACTGTACCCTGTTAATTTGCCATGCGGAGCCTTTCTGGCTCTTTCGTTATTAACTCTTCTTACGATCTGTTCTACTTCAAAAAGTCTTGGCCTGCCCGGTACCCCAAATGCCTTTAAGGCTGGTGAAACAGCCAGGCAAATCGTCTTATTGGTTCTTGTATTATCAGCCACGACTAAACACGCATCCAATGTGTCAAGGTTACGCTCAACACATTCTACAGATGCATAGAATGATTTTAAGTCAATGCAGATGTAAGTCTTATTAGTATCAGTCATGTTTTATATAATTCTTAAAATAAGCCATTTTGATGGCAAATGAATAATATTATGAGAATAATGATAATTAATATCAGATATCTGAAAGTAACGATCCAGGTCCTCTTAGCAACCCTGTTGCCTCTGTATTTATCAAGCTTGGATAACGAATCAGTTTCATTCTTCAGCTTTCTTTTAAATGCCTTAAGATCCTGTAAGTCTTTCCTCTGACATTCAGACTTACCTGATTCATGAACGATCTTATTACGCAATCTTCTTAGACGTTTTAATGTACTTAACTCTTCCTTCCATCCTTCTACATGGGCATTGCCCTCATTGTATAAATCCGACATCTTACCTATGTAATCGGAAATGCCCCTTTCACAGTGAAAGACCTCATTACAGAGGCTGTCTGTTTCCTTATATGTTTCTAAGAATTCAATTTCTATAGTTCTCACGTTTAAATACCTGCTAGTAATATTTTACCATATATCACACCAAACAATTCATTTTTACCTTTTCCACACATTTCCAGTATTACCAAAAACACTAAAAGATGACATGATCACATGACCATGCCATCTCGTTTATATAAGTTTGTATTATATGCTTTTAGGCCTCTTAACATCCTTAAAGGCTATTTTTGTATATATCGGAGTAATAATGAAACTTAGTATAAACGCTACTATAATGCTGATGAATTCAGATCTTAACAGCATTGGTCCAAACTTCAGCATTGCGCCATGAGCAGTAGCATTCTTGTAGGCCATGAATACCATAATGAATGTCATTAATGGCGTATATAGCAATGAAGAAACAGCTGATTCAATAACTCTGGCTTTTAAACCTCCCTGAGGAGCATTAGCCTTCTTAATTAATGAAGTACTGGTCTTACGCATAGGAACAACAAAGCCGATGACTAGACCTATTACAAGACTTATCAGAAAGCCTGTAAGCCAGCCAGGTAAGGTAAATCTTCCAGAGCTCAAATTACCAACAAGTGACAGTACAAAAGACATCGTTACAGACATCATGATGCTCATCTTCATTGCTGCTTTTTTCATGTTATGTACCTCCTGTAAATATTATAAACTAGATTTATACTCCTTGATCACTTCATCAATTTAACAGATGATTTTAATAGCGTCATTTG
>JAFUCG010000155.1 GCA_017459795.1 Erysipelotrichaceae bacterium
CAAAGTCAGTGATCTCCATTACCATCTGTAAGCCCCATGGCAACAGGGATGGTAAAGTTGCGATTTCACCAAGAATATGCAAACTACTCATTCTAACCTCCCTAATAATCAATAAGAGGAAAATGAAACATTTCCTTAAAAAAAAGAAGTGCTTTAACACTTCTTTGCTTTTAGCTAAAGGAAACGGTATATCTGACGGGTTCCATTTCTTCAGCCATGGCAGTTATTATTACCTTGTCGTTTTGCCACATGATGACGAAGTTTTCTTCAGTGGCTGTCTTGCCGTCATTTTTCAGAATGATATCTTGTCTGGAAACTGTCTTGTTATTATCGCTTAGAATTGCCTGACAATTAGTACTTCCATAGGGAAATTCAGGGTCACCAACCATGTAGATGCTTACGGTATGAATGTTGTCATCAGAAACTGACTTCACTATCAGCGTTCTTTTCTTAAATAGACTTCCAGATAAAACAATTAATAAGATGACAATTAAACCAGCAACAAGCCATGTGATTTTCTTTTTGTTTATAAAACTGCTCACTGCTCTTCAAACCTCATTCCCTGCCACCAGTCATTGGCAGCCATTACCTTGTCAATGTCATTAATGACACTGACTTTTTTCTTAGTCCATTCAGGGGCCAATAGCTGATCAGCCAGGCCATCACCGGTAATTCTTTCAATTACCATGTCAGGTCTTAAGTATAAAAGCTGTTCGGCTACGATTTCCGTATATTCCTTCTTGCTTAAAAGAGGGAACGGCTGCTTTTCATATAAGTCACCCAAAGTGGTTCCTTTTAACACATGCAGCATGTGGATCTTTACAGCCTCTACAGGTAGCTTTCCAATTACCTTAGCTGTTTCCAGCATCATTTTCTTACTTTCCTCAGGCAGCCCGTTAATCAGGTGTACGCTTATTTTGATCCTGGTATCTGCCAGTTTGTTTACGCATTCTAAGAAATTAGCGTAATCGTGGCCGCGGTTAATTAGCTTAAGAGTTTCATCATGAATGCTCTGTAAGCCTAATTCCAGCCATACTTCCTTCTTATTGGCAACTTCTTTCAGATATTCAATTGTTTCATCAGAAAGACAGTCACTTCTGGTGGCGATGACAATGCCGTATACTTCATCATTTTCAATGAAAGGTGTATATATTTCCTTTAATCTTTCCAATGGTGCATAGGTGTTGGTATAGGACTGGAAATAAGCCATTGGTAAGCCGTTTGGCCATTTCTTAAGGAATATTTCCTTACGCTCTAAATACTGCTTATAAAGGTCTTTTCCAGAGATGTCAGGAAAACTGTTTGAGCCGCCACCACAGAAAATACAGCCGCCATAACCCTTAGTACCATCTCTGTTCGGACAGGTAAAACCAGCCTCCAATGGAACCTTGTACATGCGGGTTCCATAGTGGCTTTTGGTGTAGTAGTTAAAGGTCTGATAACGCTTGTTATCTTCTGAATACGGATATGGGTTTTTCATGTTTCCATTATAGCATTAATGAAAACAGAAAAATGTTTTTCTTATGACAGATAGATGCGGTCGCTTTTGAATACCTTGAGATACTTGGTGATCTTATCATTGCTTAAGGATATTGTATTTCCTTCTTCATCGGCATCTACCAATAAGATGTTACCGAATAAAATGTCTACCAATTGTCCCTTGTAAAAAAGAAAACGATTAGGTGCAGAACCGTTGTATTTGCCTTCCTCGTTAATGACTACGTCAACATCATCAAAGATATAGGGCATCTCAAAAATGCCTTCTACAAGGCGCTGTAATTCCTTGTATCCTTCCTTAAACTCAATTACTTCCGGATCCTGGCGCGGCTTAACTAAAATTCCTCTTATCATCATTTATTCCTCCTGATTATCTATATTGTTGAAACAGGGGAATTCCGAAAATAAAACCGGCAGTGCCCATTAATTGAACAAACTGAATGGATAAATGTTTTCAACTTCTGTTTTGAAAGTGAGAAGTTCATTGGAAACAGGATCCCTGAAACTTAAACTGTAGGAGAAAAGGGCAATGTCACAGTTTACCTTACTGCCATACTTGCCATCACCAAGTAACGGCATCTTTCTTGAAGCGAACTGAACTCTGATCTGGTGTGTTCTGCCGGTAAAAAGTTCAACATCAACCAGACATAAGTCATCTTTTCTCTTAACTACCTTGTATCTTAGCTTGGCATCTTTGACACCCTTGCGTTCTCTTTTTACCACATATGACTTATTCCTGTTCTTATCATGATAAAGCAGGTCATTAAACTCATCTTCATCATGTAAGTCCTTATTTTCGACAACGGCAAGATAGTGCTTGTTGGAAATGTTGCCGCTTAAAAGGGCAGCTGTTTTCTTATTGCGGGCAAAAACCATTAAGCCAGAGACAGCCTTATCCAGTCTATGTACGCAATAGATCTCACTGCTTAGTTGTTTTGTTAATTCCTTGCCCATGCCATCATCCTGGCTTGATAAGCCAACAGGCTTGAGGCAGACAACATAATCATCATTCAGGGAAATAATTTTAATCATAAATAGATTATATTATGTTGAAGCAACAAAATGTAGCGTGATTATTTAAAAAAGCTTTTCTATAATCTAAGTATAAGGAGCTGGTAATAATGACAACTGGAGAACTGATCTGGGAAAAACGTATCGCCAATAACTTTACTCAGGATGATCTGGCTGAAATACTGAAGGTAACCCGTCAGACCATATCAAGCTATGAAACAGACCGTACTGAGCCTGACTTGAATACCATCAGAACCCTGGCCGAATTGTTCAACTGTTCTACTGACAGCCTTTTAAACGTTGTTGAAACATCTTCGGAAAGGAAAATCAACTTTGTTAAGCTGATTTTGCCTTTGTTAATAATAGTGTGCATAATCTGGCTTTGTGCCGGTGGCATGCATAAGATCTACTTAAGGGTTGGTGATCTTTACAGTACCATAACCATTACATTCTTCTTTGTGTTATTCATATTACCGGCCATTACCTTCCTGACTTTCAGAGCAGTTTTCAGAATTATGGAAGTAAGAAAGGAAAATAATGTTCTGTTCTGGATAACCATTGTCTTATTTGTTTGTGTTCTGGTCTTGAATGCCATCATAATGTATAACTGGCAGTATAGTGAATATGCCTTAACAGGATTTGTGTACTGGTTCTGGAATCTGGAATATCCAAACTGCACTGTTGTTACGGCATTTGTGGCCTTGTTAGGAAGTGTAAATGGTATTACTTCCAAAAGGTAAGAACAGTTTTAGTATTTAAACCGACCTGATTTTGTTATAATTAGTTAAAGAGGTGAGACGGTTATGCGTATTAGATTCTTTAACATGTATCTGACACTTGATAAGATCATTCTTCTGTTTTTATCATTAGTGCTTATATTCATGCTTTTCGGCTTTGTGGCCAATCTTCTGAGAAAGGGTATAAAGAACAAGAAAGTTGAAAACACGGCCATTACCATATTACAACTGGCCTTCATGGTCATAGTTCTGGTATTAATGCTTAAATATATCTTTAAATAGAATTCCCACCGGAATTCTGTTTTTTTCCGTAATTCTTAATGGGACATTCAATTGATGTTCATTAAATGTTCATAATTCGGGGTTATATTAATACCATCAAACAGATACAGATCTGTTGAAGGAGGGTAACACACATGAAAAAAATCAAAAATTCATATATAGCATTATTACTTGCAGCATCTTTACTGGTAACGGCAGCTGGTTGTAACAGGCAGACGGATTCAGAACCGGTTGAAACTAATAACACTGAAACTCAGACAGAAGTAGTTGAAGAGCAGAATCAGAATGAAGCAACCAATGTTTCAACAAATACTGAAGAGGAAGAAGCTGAAGTTAACATCACGGTTTATGACAACAGTGCTCTGGAAGTAGCAGACATCTTCACCAAGCGTGATCTGAAGCAGACAGTTGATACAAGCGATGCCAAGCAGTATACAGTAAGTGATGGTCAGACTATTACGATCAGTGAAGAAGGAATCTATGTAATTTCCGGTACAGTTAAGAATGCTCAGATCGTTGTAAACGCTGATGACAGTGCCAAGGTACAATTGGTATTGGACAATCTGAATGTAACAAATGACAGTACACCAGTCATTTACGTAATCTCAGCAGACAAGGTATTCGTAACATCAACAGGCGATAACTACCTGGCAGTTACTTCAACCTTTACAGCTGATGGCGATACAAATACCGATGGCGTCATCTTCTCAAAGGATGACCTGGTATTAAACGGTACAGGCAGCCTGACAATCAAGTCTACAGACAATGGTGTTGTTTCAAAGGATGATCTGAAAGTAACTGGCGGCACATACGTAATTAATGCAGGCGGTCATGGCTTACAGGCAAATGATTCAATCGCAATCTATGATGGCGACTTCACAATCAATGCTTCTACTGACGGTATCCATTGTGCCAATTCTGATGATTATACAAAAGGTTATGTTTACATCTATGATGGTAACTTCAGATTAAATGTCGGCAGTGATGGCATCGAAGCTCAGACAATCTTACAGATCGACAATGGTACTTTGAATATCGATGCTGAAGAAGGCCTTGAAGGAACATACGTTCAGATCAATGGTGGTGACATCACAATCAGTGCAAGTGATGATGGAATCAATGGATCTAACAAGTCAAGTGCTTATAGAACAACTGTAGAAATCAACGGTGGCAACATCGACATCACAATGGCTCAGGGTGATACAGATGCAATTGACTCTAACGGTAATCTGGCAATCACAGGAGGTTACATCAATATTTCAGCTCAGTTCGCATTCGATTTCGATGGAACTGTAACATTCACCGGCGGAACTGTAATCGTTAACGGTTCTCAGGTAACAAGCATTTCTAACTCAATGATGAACGGCATGGGTGCTGGCGGCTTCGGCGGCCAGCAGCCAGGCGGTAATGGCGGCCCTGGCGGAAACGGTGGCTTTGGTGGCGGCCCAAGGAGATAATATGAAATCAGTCCCTGTGGGGACTTTTTCTTTTGGTGTATAATGTTAATAAGTGAGGAATATGATAATGAGCATTTCAATAGACATAGTAAAAGAATCCTTAATGGATGTAAATCAGAATAATGAAGTATATTATCTGCCGGAAATAGACAGATTTGTTTACAGCGCAGACGGGGACTTTGATCTTGATGAATATGAAGGCATGATAATTTCATTACCGTCACATTATGAAATCAATAACTACCGCATGATGGAGGATTTCATTGAAGAAAAGACAAGTGGCGAAGCTCATGACTGGCTGGCTAACGCAATCATAGGCAGGGGAGCATTTCACCGTTTCAAGGTAACCTGCGAACGCTTTGATCTGTTAAATGAATGGTATAAGTATGAGGAATCACGCTATGAAGACATGGCAGTACTATGGTGTGAGGATAACGGCCTGGAATACCACTATGAACATACTCAGATTATTGAAGACGATGGCGAAGAGGATGAACCTGCCAGACAGACGGTCATTGAAAAGAAAAATAACGTAAGAATCGTAAACGTTGATGAAAAGAATGCCTATGTCATTACCTACATGGTCGTAAACTTCCGCAAGGAACTGGCAGCCCTGAAGAACCGTAAGAGCACGGTAGACATTACAGAAGCCAACGCAGAAATAGAATACTATCTGAAGAAACAGTATCCGATTTTTGCGGCCAGCATCAGCGGCAACTATGTCGGTTATGCCGTCTGTAAGATTGAAGATGATGTTGTATGGCTTGAATCAATTTATGTTAAAAAGGAATTCAGAAACAAGGGAATTGCCACTAAGTTATTGGAAAAATGCGAAGAGATCGGTAAGGAACATGACAATGATACTCTCTACATTAACATTCACCCTAATAATGAGGCAGTCATCAACTTCCTAAATAAGAATGGCTACAATGTACTCAATCTTATTGAAGTAAGAAAGAACTATGAAGGCGAAAACACTGAAAGTGAATACAGTATTGGCCAACATTCATATAAATATTAAAAATATTCTGTAACCAATTGCTTTTCTTTCCGGTGTATATGGTTGAAAGGAAGGAAACGAAGATGAAAAAGACATTCATACTTTTAGCTATAGGAGCAGTATTACTTATGGGATGCACAAATAAGGAAAATAAACACGAAGAAGAATTAATTGGCGGTAACACCCAGATTGCAAATCCGTTTGTCGGTTATGAGACACTGGAAGATGCCTGTAAGGCAGCTGGTTTTGATTTGGTTTTACCTGAAAAAGTCGAAGGCTACGATGGCTACAGTGTTCAGTTAATGAACGGTAAGATGATTCAGGTCATCTATGGTGGCAATGAGCTGTATATCCGCAAGATGGCAGGGGATACAGACATTTCCGGAGACTATAACAGTTATAAGGTCAATGAAGTAAGTGACATTTTAGGCAAGGAAGTTACCTTCAGAGGTGATGGTGAAAAGGTCTATAATGTTACCTGGGTAGAAGAAGGATTTACCTACGCTGTTTACAACAGTGAAGGAATGAGTCCGGAAATGGCTTTCTGGCTGGCTGAAAGCATAAAGTAATTTGAAGAACATGGAAGATTTCAAAATTGTAGAGTTATATTGGGATCGCAATGAAGATGCGATTTACTACACAGATCAGAAGTATAACCGGTATTGTAACAGCATTGCCTACAATATACTCTTTAATGTGGAAGATTCCAGAGAATGTGTAAATGATACCTGGCTTAAGGCCTGGGACAGCATGCCTCCTAACCGTCCGGAAAATCTGGCAACCTACTTAGGTAAGATAACCAGAAACCTGGCACTTAACTTATATGAGAAATTAACGGCCATGAAGCGAGGCGGCAAGCAGCTTGATGTACCTTTAGAGGAACTCTCAGAGGTGATCGGTGAGGAGTCAAATGTCAGTAAATACATTGATCAGAAGGTTTTAAGCGACTGTATTAACCGTTTTTTAAAAACATTGGATAAGGATACCAGAAAGGTGTTTGTCAGAAGATACTGGTATCTGGACAGCGTAAAGGATGTAGCCAGGATGTTTGGCTTAAAGGAGAATAACGTAAAGGTAATGTTATTCAGAACAAGAGAAAAACTAAGGGAGTTTCTGATAAGGGAGGGCTATGAGCTATGAAGAAAAGTGAACAGCTTTTAAAGGCAATGACAGACATAGATGATTACTTTATCGAAGAGGCAACTGTTGAAACCTTTAAGAACAGAAAGAGTTTCAGTTTTGCCAGCTTGCTAAAGTGGAGCCCGGCACTTGCTGTTGTCTTAGTTGCCGTATTAATAACCGGCGGTATTAACAGGGAAAATAACCTGACCATCGTAAACCCGCAGGTTAACTATGAAGTGCTTTCCGAAGCCGAGAATGCGGCTGGCTTCCCATTAGGAATACCGGAAGAATTCAATAGTACTAAATACAGTGACATTGTCGTAATCGATGAAAAGATCATTAGAGTTACTTACAGGGATGGCGATAAGCCTGTGCTCATCGTTACCAAGGGCTTGGGCAGCGATGATGTAAGCGGTGATTATAACAGTTATCCCGAAATCAATCAGCGTGAATACAAGGGATTTGAAATAACCACCAAAGGTAAGGATGACAAGATCTATCTTGCCACCTGGATAAGCGAGCGCTACTCATTTGCCTTGAGCATTCCTGATGGTCTGGACTATCTGGAATTAAAGAGCTTGTTTGATGAGATCCATTAGCCGTTTCCAACAGGATACGGCTTTTGTTTTGGTTGACTTTGAAACTTTATAATTGTAAGATATTTTTAGCGTTGAAAGGACTAGTAAGTGAAGCAGTTCTTCATAGAAAGTCAGTGGTTGATGGAAACTGACAGACTGTTAACCGAACTCACCCTGGAGCTAAGCGTCACGGCCGCGTTAAGGCTGATTTGAGGGCATGTATTACATGAACTAAGGTGGTACCGCGCTGAAAGGCGTCCTTAGAGTAGCGCCTTTTATTTTTGGCGCAGAAAGGACATATTTGTATGAGCTATAATCATGAAGTTAATGAAAAGAAATGGCAGAAGTACTGGGACGAACACAAGACTTTCAGAACTGATGTCTGGGATTTCTCCAAGCCAAAGTATTATGCCTTGGACATGTTTCCTTATCCATCAGGAGCAGGCTTGCATGTAGGGCATCCTGAAGGCTATACAGCTACTGATGTAGTAAGCCGTAAGAAGAGAATGGAAGGCTACAATGTCTTACATCCAATGGGATTTGACTCATTTGGCTTACCGGCTGAACAGTATGCGATCAATACCGGTAACCATCCTGACAAGTTTACCAAGGATAACATCGCATTCTTTACTTCTCAGTTAAAGAACATCGGTTTCTCATATGACTGGGACAGGGAAGTATCAACATGTGATCCTTCATTCTATAAGTGGACCCAGTACATCTTCAAACTGTTGTTTGATGACGGCTTGGCCAAGTGCGTTGACATGCCTGTTAACTGGTGTGAAGAATTAGGCACTGTACTGGCTAACGATGAGATTATTGACGGCAAGAGTGAAAGAGGCGGCTACCCGGTTGTCAGAAAGAACATGAAGCAGTGGGTAATCGACATCGTTAAATACGCAGACAGATTACTTGAAGGTCTTGATGAGATCGACTGGCCGGAAAGCACCAAGGAAATGCAGCGTAACTGGATCGGACGTTCATATGGCGCTCATGTCAACTTCAAAGTTGACGGCCATGATGACAGCTTTACCGTATTCACGACCCGTTGTGATACCTTATTCGGCGCTACCTATTGCGTGCTTGCTCCAGAACACAGATTAGTTGAAAAAATCACTACAGCTGAACAGAAGCAGGCTGTAGAAGAATATGTAAAGATCTGCTCTACCAAGAGTGATCTTGAACGTACTGAATTAAACAAGGAAAAGACCGGTGTATTTACCGGTGCATATGCCATTAACCCAGTTAACGGTAAGAAGATCCCTATCTGGATCTCAGACTATGTACTGGCTACTTATGGCACAGGTGCCATCATGGCTGTTCCTGCACATGATACCCGTGACTATGAATTTGCCATGAAGTTCGGCCTGGAAATCATTCAGGTATTAGAGGGTGGCGACATCAGCAAGGAAGCCTGGACAGAAGATGGCATTCACATCAACAGCGGTTTCATTGACGGCATGAACAAGGAAGATGCTATCAATACCATGATCGACTGGTTAACCGAAAGAGGAATCGGTGAAAAGAAGGTCAACTACCGTATCCGTGAATGGATCTTTGCCAGACAGAGATACTGGGGCGAACCAATTCCAGTAGTACACATGGAAGACGGCAACATGATCTCATTACCTTTAGATCAGTTACCACTTGTATTACCTGTTCTTGATGACTACAAGCCATCAAAGTCAGGTGCATCACCTTTGGAAAAGGCAACTGACTGGGTAAATGTTGAAATCGATGGCAAGAAGGGCAAGAGAGAAACAAGCACAATGCCAGGCAGTGCCGGCAGCAGCTGGTATTTCTTAAGATACATTGATCCACATAATGAAAATGCGATCGCAGACAGAAAGTTAATGGAACACTGGTTACCGGTTGACTTATATGTTGGCGGACCTGAACATGCCGTAGGACATCTGTTATACAGCCGTATGTGGAATAACTACTTATATGACAAGGGCATCGTTCCAGTTAAGGAACCATTCAAGAAACTGGTACACCAGGGCATGATCTTAGGTGCCAACGGCATTAAGATGGGCAAGCGTTTCCCAGAATACATCGTTGACCCTAATGACATCGTAAGTGCCTATGGCGCTGATACATTACGTCTGTATGAAATGTTTATGGGACCATTAGAAGCCAGCAAGCCTTGGAGTGAACAGGGTGTTGAAGGGGCCAGAAGATGGATCGAACGTGTATGGCGTATTGCCATGGAAATGCCGGAAAAGATCACTGATGAGAAGACTCCTGAACTGGATTACGTTTATAACTTCACCGTAAAGAAGGTAACTGAAGACATCGATACACTCAACTTCAATACGGCAATAAGCCAGATGATGATCTTCATCAATGAATGTTACAGAGTTGAGAA
>JAFUCG010000156.1 GCA_017459795.1 Erysipelotrichaceae bacterium
CACTGAAGAAGAGATCCGTATCTTAGTTGATGCCGGTAATGAAAAGGGCTTCATCGAAACCGAACAGAAGGAAATGATCAATAACGTATTTGAATTCAATGACCGTACCGTTGGTGAGATCATGACACACCGTACGGACATGGATTCCTTACAGGTTGATTCTGATCTGCATACAGTATTAAAGCTTTTCTCTGATTCTGGTCACTCACGTATACCTGTTTATAACGAAGACATTGATGACATCGTCGGCATGTTATACATCAAGGACTTAATGGAACTGCTGATCGATGAAAAGAAACGTGAGAAGTTCACCATCAAGAAGTACATGCGTGAGCCAATGTTTGTTTATGAAAACCTGAAATGTGATGACTTGTTCTCTGAATTCCAGAAGACTAAGGTTCAGGTTGCCATTGTCCTGGATGAATATGGCGGCACATACGGCATTGTTTCAATGGAAGACTTATTAGAGTCAATCGTTGGTGACATTCAGGATGAGTTTGATGATGAAGATGAAGAAATAGAAGAGCTAAATGAAAACCACTTCATCGTAGACGGGGCAACGATAATTGATGATGTTTCAGAAATCATTGGTCAGCAATTAGATGACAGTGATAATGATACAATAGGCGGTCTTATCATGGATAAGCTGGGCTATGTACCTGAAGAAGATGAACATCCAAGTATTGTAATTGGAAATGCTACATTTACCATTAAGACCATGGATGATAAGTCGATAGATAAGATCGACATCGTTATAAATCCTGAGATAAAAGAAAATGAAGATAAAACAAAGGAAGATTAATTCTTCCTTTTTTTATGAAGATGTTTTTCGCCTTCATATTATTTTTTTGTTTTATAATTAAGACATCTAAAGGTAATATAATGAAAAAACACATTTATCAGGTCATATTAATGGCCACTTTTGTAGTTGCAATAACAATAACCGTAATTCAGGCAGATGAATTCCAGTCAGATATTTTTAATAGTGCCTTCGCTGATAAGAAATACGGAAACTGTACAGTTACTACTGTAACAACAACATATTCATGGGAAAGCAGGAATGATGATGACCTGCATTGGGTCGTTGATGTACCGTCAACAACTTATGAAGAATATGTAGTTGATCAGACTGCTCAGGAAGAAATAAGTCATTATGAAACTGTACATCATGATGCCGTAACTCATGAAGAGCCAATTTACTCTACCAGAGTTAAACATACATTTACTTATTTTGTTTACTATGATACTTATGCTGAGACTGAGACTTATGTTGCATATGATTTAACTGACGCAGAAGTAGAAGACTTTTATTCTTATCATGAAGTAAGTGATCATCAAACTGAAAATGAAAGATATGTATCCGGGTACAATACTGTTGTTGATCAGAACGCCTATGATGAAGAGGTACTTGTAATAGATCAGTATGCTCATGATGAAGTTGGTCATTATGAGACGATAGTTACACCTGAAGAAGGACACTATGAAATGAACGAAAACATAGAATACGGACGAAATAATGGAATATTCAATTCTGAAGTAACCACGACGGTTGAAAAGAATTAGGAGGGATAAGATGAAGCAGATCATTAAAGTAATTGTTGCTGTTATCGCACTTGGAGCATCTCTGTTTTTGGTAACGCAGATGGGCTTCAGCATCCAGGATTTTATTTCCAGCATCCACATAAATGTTGAAGCGATCCTGCTTGTTACAATCGTAATAGCATTCCTATTGGCAATCAAATATCTTCTGAAACTATTACTTGGTTTATTTAAGTCAGGTAAGTTTGTTACGTTCTATACGATAGCCAACAGTGCTCTTGATTATGTAACCATGATTCTGATTGTTGTCTGGTCACTTAGGATACTTGGTGCTGACATCAATGGAATCATAGCCGGCATTGGTATTCTGGCATTGATCATCGGAACAAGTGCTGAGGGCATCATAGAAGACATGCTGACGGGCGTTTTCATGCTGTTTGAGCAGGAATGCAAGGTAGGGGACATCATTGAAGTAGACGGCTTTCTGGGAACGGTAAGCGAGATAGGTATCAGAACTACAACACTCATCGATGCAGCCGGTAATGAAAAAATCTTCAATAACAGTTCAATGAAAGATATCCTTAACAGATCAACACATGAATCTGTAGCTGTAGTTGATATTGAATTACCAAATGACACAGATATTGAGAAAGTAATCAATGCCGATTATGGCGACATTACCTGTCTTGGGCTTGAAGAAGTTCAGGCAGAAAGTGTCTTAGTCAGATTCATTAAGAAAGGTACTGAAGATGAGATTTACGATGTCAGAAGAAAAATGAATCTGGACATACTGAATAAGCTTAAGGAGCTTGGAATTAAATAATAATGAAAACAGCTGAGTATCTGCCAATGCCGGATGAGTTTAATCTCGGTTATATAAGTAAGAACAGAAAAAAGGAAGATAAGAAGAAAAAGAGATTCTTAAAACGCTTATCTGTTTTTGCCATGGTTACTCTGCTGTTATTCCCACTAACAATAAAACAAGGTCTAAATGTCTTAGGGGAACCTAATTCTGACGGAAATTCAAATCCATTAATACCTGTTATTACTGATACAGGAGTGTCCGGTAAGACATATATGTCTGATAAATGTTTTCTGCATTTTGACGAAAACACCGGCTGGTTCTTTGACGGTAATTTCTTCATTCCAGTGACATATAACCAAGATTCAAATGAATACGAAATCAACGGTAACATAACAGACAGTTTAAACAGCTCGTCATTTACCAGTACTGTTCATTATCTCCATGCAGACGGCATTTTCACTTATAACAGAAACAGTGTAAACATTATTGATCCGTTTACCATGACCTATGAGAAGTTCACAGTTGATGATCATGTCTTTAATGATGAGCATATAAAAACTTATAACCGCTTTGATTTTAATTTCAAGGGTAAATATCAGGGCATGTTATTACCTGATTTACCGGATCCTGCCCCTTATGTAAAGGATGTTGAAATAGCAGAAGATTATTTCATCATATTCATAGGGGATACTCATGAAACAGATAAGTTTGAAGTTTACAGCTTCCCATATGAATTCAGTAACGGCATCATTAAACTCAACATGACTGAAAATATCACATATATCTTGGAATATGATGAATATGTAAAGGAATATGTTTATGATGAACCACTTGATGTTGCTGTATTCATTACTGAAACTGGTATATATCTGGGCATGAATCTTTTTGGCTGGCAGATATTACAAATTCATTAAAATTGTGAAATCATTCA
>JAFUCG010000157.1 GCA_017459795.1 Erysipelotrichaceae bacterium
AAAGCAGGAAGTTTAAAACAGATTGAGATAAGATGGCTACCTCATCTTATCAAAATCAAAATCAGAATTATGTTTCTCCAGAGAGAAAATAATACGAACTAAACGTCTGGCAACATGGCTGAGAGCCACTCTGTGAACTTTTCCTTCATTACGTTTTTTCAGGTAATACTCATAAAGAAGGGGATTGTGAATGAGCTGCATCTCAGCTGCATTCATAAGATATTGCCTCAAATAAGAAGAACCGTGTTTGACCATATGACCGCTGTAGTCAGTTTCACCGGATTGGGCTCTGGAAGAATCCATACCGGCAAAGGCGACCAGCTGATCAGCGTTGGAAAATCTTGATATATTGCCGATCTCAGAGAAGATACCAGCAGCAGTAACTGTACCTATACCGGGAACAGTGTGGATATGGGAATCCACGTCCTTATAAATGTCAATGATCAAGGTATCGATATCCGTGATCTTAGAATCAAGTTCTTTGAATAACTCAAGATACATGCTCAACTGAAAAGAGAGAATAGGATCCTCATTACCGACGGTATTTTTAGCCAGTAGTTTTAATTCAATAAATCGAGCATAAGAAATAGTTCTCCTTAAGGCAGAGGCCATCTTTCGGTAGGAATCAACAGTCATCCTGGCTATTTTACTGGGTACACAATAGTTTTCCAGCAGATAGATAGCGGTAGAAGATTTCAGAGAACCACCAAAGAAAGGCTTGAACTCAGGAAAGATAAGGTCTAGGACATTAGTCATCCTGACCAGTTGAAGACTTCTTTCCTTAACTAATGAATCTCTGGCTCTGCATAAAGACTTAAGATTTCTTATGTGGTAAGATTTAACTGGATAAGGCTTATAGTCTACTGACGAGACATACAGAGCAATGAGATGAGCGTCGATCTTATCGGTTTTGGTTCTTCTGAGGGTGGTAGCTTTGGAGAACCTGGAGATAAGGATCGGGTTGAATTCCATAAAAGAGAAATCATTCTCTTCAAGGAATATCTTGAGATTAGAACCGTAATGTCCTGTAGCTTCAAGTCCTATCCTTTTTTTCTGGGAAGGATCGAGGGAGTTAAGAACATTAAGGAGAGTGTTGAAGCCGGTCTGATCATTAGAGAATGAGAAGGGGTTCCTGACAACTTCACCATGTTCATTCATAATGAAACAGTCGTGCTTGAATTTGGCCAGATCAAGGCCGATGAAATAGGTCATAAATGACACCTCCTATGATAGATGTGTAACTGTGGTAAGCCACTAATCTTAATCAGTGTATTCACGTGTTTAATGAAACCTTTCCGTTAATCAACTTAATCAACACTGTATAAAGAAAAAGACTGTGGTAGGAATCACCTCAAATCAGTACAGTAGATACTGTCTGAAATCATATAGAAACAAATCCACAGTACACGATATAAGCATAACAGTTTGGCCAACTGTATGCCTATAAGATTAATACAGGCCAAGAAAGGAGTTTATTATCTAACCGGACCTAATTAGATAATACGTGAATCATATGAGATTAAAGAGAGTATTTAGTATTCTGCTTGCTTTTTTAATGTCGCTGAGTATTCTTTCCCTTGGAAAGACAGTTTACGCGGCTGATGATAGCTTTGATGTCAGTGGATCAAAGACAGCAGAGCCAACAGAATTAGACAGTTCAAATCGTGAAACAACGATTACACTGTCACTTCCTTCTGCTGAGTATCAAAATGAAATTGATATTGTTTTTGCAATGGACAGTTCCAGTTCAGCGCATAACAGTGCTGTATTCTTAGAAAGTGCAAATTCACTTTTTGACAGCATTCTTGCTAATAATCCGAATTTAAAACTGAAAGTTGGCGTTATTCGTTTCCGTGGCAGTGCACATGATGCAATTGATTATCTGTCAGAAGGTACGTATAAAGAATTAGTTGAATATAATGAGGATACCAAAGATTATATAAATAAAGCTTTAAACATGAGCGAAAGTGATATAAAAGCTGCTTTCGGAAATGGCAGCAGTACTCATGCTGGCATAGATATTGCTGATGAATGGCTTGCAGCTGATGAAGAACTTGCTGATGACCATAAATATCTCGTGTTGCTTACTGATGGTAAAACATATATTTGGAATAATGAGAAAAATGAACCAACAACTATTTATACTCAGTATTTTTCAACAAATAAATACGCTATACAGAATGATGGTAAACCTGCTTTGAATCAGAGTGTTGGTTATAACAAAACAGTTTATCAGGTAGATGTACTCGATCCTAAAGGATTCAGTAATGTCTTTGGGTTCACTGATTATGCCGAACTTTATGCCAGCACCAACGAGGAATTAACCGGAGTTGGTCCTTGGGATGCCTTCTGTAATTATGCTTCTGATAAGACACAGGTTCCTTCTGGCACTGTAACTATCCATGATGTTACCAATGGAACTGAACTTTTTGGCGCTGGTGGTACCTATGGTAACCGTGCCGGATTACAGAAGTATTATGAATTCACACCTGATGAAGCCTGGAAAGATGTTCCGTATCAGGAGGCTAATCCGTTTGCAGTAATCAAGAATGATGACGGTACATATACATTTGATACGGAGACAATTAATCCTAATTACTTCCTGTATCATGCAGACTGCCTGCAGAAAGGCATGTATATGGCAGGACATCTGTGGAGTGATGTTAATGAAAAGTATAATTGTGCGGTAATAACATATTCCGGTGGCGGTGCTACAGGATTTGTTGAATTACGTAATTCCTTCATATCTTGGTTGCAGGATAACAGCATGTACGGTGCCGATATTACAAAGAGTGAAGAAGTTCAGAGTCTTTTCACAGGAATTGATAATTCCATTCGCTACATGGTTTCCAAAGGTGTTGTCACAGACAAGATTACTGATGAATTCACGCTGAAGAATGCTGATACTAAAGATGGCTTCAGGATGACCTTAAGCGGTGAAGCACTGGCTGCAATTTTCCAGGATGGCAAGTGGTATTTTGGTGAGGCTGTTGAAGGAGTTTATCCTTATGAAGTAACCTATGATGCCGAAAACAAGACAATAACATGGACAATTAATGTTCCTGTAGAAAATTCAAATCCTGTTGCCCTGTCATATGATCTGATAATCAACGAAGATGCCGAAAGTAACTTCTATGATACCAATGTTTCGGCTGTTCTTGATTACAAGTCAACAGATGGTACAAAGGATGGTACTTATACATTTGAAAAACCAAAGGTATCATATATCAAGTTTATTGATATACCTGTAGAAAAGAGTTGGGTTGATGGTGATGACCAGGATGGTAAGCGTCCAGAAATTATCACTGTAAATCTGATGAATGGAGCTGAAAAGGTTCAGACAGCTGAAATAAGTGAAAGAACTGAATGGAAAGCAACCTTCAAACAGGTTCCTGACAGTAAGATCGTAGAAGATAAGATGGAAAAAATCACTTACAAGGTTGAAGAAGAAGCTGTAGAAGGCTATGAAGCTGAAATTACTGGTTCAGCTGCCGAAGGTTTCAAGGTTGAGAATACACATGAACCTGAGAAAACAGATATAACTGTTGTCAAGAAGTGGGAAGATAATGAAAATGGCAATGAAACCCGTCCGTCAGCAATAACTGTCAATCTGTTAGCTGATGGTGAAAGTGTAGAAACCGTACGCCTGAGTGAAAATGATGAATGGCAGTATACTTTTGAAGGAATGCCTAAATACAGCAAGGGTAATGAAATTACCTATACTGTTACTGAAGAACCGGTAGAAGCATATGAGACTTCTGTTAAGGACTTTGTAATAACAAATACAGCACTATATACAATCACCTACAAGCTTAATGGTGGTGAATTTGAAGGAAAAACTGAAGATATCATTGAAATATATCCGGCAAACACTGTCATTTCCATTCATAAGGCTCCAACCAGAAAAGGATATACGTTCCTGCTTTGGGAAGGTTCTGAATATCAGCCTAATGATGAATATACAGTAACAGGTGATCATACTTTCACTGCTCAGTGGAAGAAAGATGAAGCACCTAATACCGGTGATAACAGTAATCTCTTATTATGGACTTCAATATTTACTGTTTCTGTTGCCGGAATTGCCAGTGTTCTGGTATTTGACAGAAAACGCAGAGTATCTAAATAATCAGAATAAACAGAAAGAGGCTCTATTAAATTAAACGTGGAATAGCGTGGAAAAGGTAAAAAAAGGGCTAAAAAACTATTAAAAGAAACATGGATACCCATAAAATGGACCCTGTAAAACGGACAGGAGAAAAAAGAGGACCTGTAAGAAAAAAGGCCTTAAAATCTCTCTAGCCCTGTTTACAGGGTTTTCTTTTATCATGATAGAATAGAAATGATTAATGAGGTGAAAGTCGTATGG
>JAFUCG010000158.1 GCA_017459795.1 Erysipelotrichaceae bacterium
TAAGATCCACCTAATGAATGAGCTGCCAGGATGTACTTTGTAACACTCAGTTGTCTTAATGTTTCATGTAATTCTTCAGCAATGTTTTCAATTGTTCTTTCTCTCTGAGTATCATCACTTAAGCCATAGCCAAATGGTTCAATGGTAATGACACGGTAGTAATGAGCCAGATAACTGGCCAGAGGTCTGAAATCAAGAACCGGAGAAACTGTGCCGGCGCCTGGATAAAGTACGATGGTCTTACTGCCCTCGCCTCTTTCTTCAACGCATATGCGCTTGTCAAATACGGTTACGTACTTGCCATACAGACCTTCCATCATTTCAGTTTCCTTATTGCTCATGTATTTGTTAACGGCTACACCACTGGCCGCAACGCCAACGGCGCTCAAAATAAGTTTAGTAAAAAATTTCATTATCTTATCACTCCTGCTTCTTTATATATTCTAGCACATTTTACATTATGTAAAAAGAAAACGTCTGAAATAAATCAGACGTTCTTTTACGTAATAGTATCGATTAACGTTTACTGAACTGTGGAGCTCTTCTAGCAGCCTTCAATCCGTACTTCTTACGTTCCTTAGCACGAGAATCTCTTGTCAGGAATCCTGCAGATTTCAGCTTTGGACGATAATCTTCAACAACTTCACATAAAGCTCTTGCGATACCATGTCTCATAGCTCCTGCCTGTCCTGCATGACCACCACCGTATACATTGATGTTAGTGTCATACTGACCTAATGTCTCAGTAACTTCAAATGGTGCTCTAACTACCATTCTCAATGTTTCTAATGGCAAGTATTCATCCAGGCTCTTACCGTTTACGGTAATTTCACCCTTACCAGGAGTAATGTATACTCTGGCGACTGAACTCTTACGACGGCCGGTGCCTTGATATGTAATAACTTCTTTTTTCTTTGCTGGCATTTACCCGTCCTCCTAGTCTTCAATCTTCAGCTCAACTGGTTTCTGAGCTGCATGTGGATGTTCACTGCCCTTATAAACAAATAAATGTTTACGCTGTACGTCACCTAGCTTTGTGTGAGGTAACATACCCTGGATTGACTTCTCAACCCATTCAACAGTGTACTTATCCTTCATGGTACGCATTGTTCTAACGCGTAATCCACCTGGATACTGTGAATGATGATAGTACTTTGTTGTATCTAACTTGTTGCCTGTTACGACGATCTTGTCGGCATTAGTTACGATAACAAAATCTCCACAATCAACATTTGGTGTGTACGTAGGTTTGTTCTTGCCTCTTAATACTGCTGCTACTACGGTTGATAAGCGTCCGAGTGTCAGACCTGTACCATCGACTACATACCATGTACGCTGTACTTCTGCTGGTTTTAGCATCGTTGTTTGACGCATAATTTCTTGTCCTCCTTAAAATGTAGTTTCCGGGGCTACATTAAAAGTGCCAATTAATATTCTATAAACTACCACCTGCTTTGTCAATCATAAAAATGATTAAAAAGCCTTATTTTTACGCTATTTTCTTACTATAATGCGGTATCGTCAATTGCTTCCATGTAGTCGGTAATATCCTTGACGATGGACTTGACGCAACCGTCTTCAAACGGCACTTTCAGGTTGGCTGTTTTTACTAACTGAGTAAAGCTCTTTTTACCGCCAGCCTTGCATAATCTGACATAATCGTGCCATGCTTCAGGATCCTTATTATAGTTTCTGACCCAGAACTGTAAGGCACATACCTGAGCCAAGGTATAGTCAATGTAATAGAACGGTGATTCAAAGATATGACCCTGTCTGTACCACCAGGTACCCTTTTCCAGGATCTCTGATTCGCTGTAATCCTTATATGGCAAATAAAGCTTTTCCAGCCTTCTCCAGCAGGCTTTTCTTTCATCCGGGCTCCATGTTGGATTAGCATAGATTTCGTGCTGGAAATGGTCTACAAGCACACCATAAGGCAAGAACTTCACTGCCCCACCCAGATGCAGATACTTATACTTGGCTTCATCTTCCTTAAAGAACAGATTCATCCATGGCCAGGCGTTGAATTCCATGCTCATTGAATCGATTTCAGCTGATTCCATGGTTGGCCATTGTAAGTCGCTTACCTTGATGTTTCTGGACATGTAGAACTGGAAGGCATGGCCTGCTTCATGAGTCAGTACGTCAACATCACCGCTTGTGCCATTGAAGTTGGCAAAGATGAACGGTACATGGTAATCAGGAATTGAGGTGCAGTAGCCGCCCATTTCCTTACCGTCTCTGCTCTTGAGATCCCATAAGTCGCCTTCAATCATCGTATCAATGAATTCAGCTGTTTCAGGACTCATTTCGTGATACATCTTTCTGGCTGCTTCAATTAATTCTTCATAGCTGCCCTTTGGTGTTGGGTTACCGTTTAAGAATTCAAGTGCCTCATCATAATAGGCAATTGTCTTCACGCCTAAGCGCTTAGCCTGTCTTTCATATAATCTGGTAGCGGCTGGAACCAGATCCTCTAAGATCTGCTTACGGTAATTGGCTACCATTTCGGCATTATAGTCAAGTCTGGTCATTCTCTGATAAGCCAGTTCAGTAAAGCTAGGATAACCTAATTCATGAGCGATCTTATCTCTTAACTTGACTAATTCATCATAGATACGGTCAAATTCACTTTCATTGTCACTGTAAAACTTCAGCATTGCATCATTGGCTGCTTTTCTGACTTTTCTGTCCAGGGAAAGAGTCAGAGGTCTGATGGTAGAAAGATTATAGATCTTACCATCATAAGGAATCTGAGCAGAAGCCTTGAGCTTGCCATATTCACTGGTAAGCTTGTTTTCCTGCTGTAATAATGGAACGATCTTCTCATCAAATGATCTGATCTGACATTCAGCAAGTTCAAAGAAAGTTTCAGGTATTTCTTCATACAGTTCTTCCTTGAATGGACAGGCAACGCAAATCTTGCTTAATTCAGCGTCAAAGACACTGTATAAAGGTCCATATTCATCCCAATAGTCATTTTCCTTATCATAGAATTCATCTCTGGTATTGATTGAGTGACGAATTGAACACAAGGTTGACATTGTAGCCAGTGAGCTTCTTAACTTTTCCAGTTCAAAGAAAACTGTAAGGAACTGTTCCTTATTCTCAGCGTTTCTTAACTGTTCAAGATAGGCTGTATATTCCTTTTTGACCTGCTCGTATTCAGGTCTTTCATATTTCATATCCTTAAATAACATGATTCTTACCTCCGAAATCTACTATTTATAATACAGTAAACAAGGCATAAAGAAAATGCCGCTTTCGCGACATTTGGCTTTACATTTCTTCAGGTGCTTCAACCCCAAGTAAGTTAAGTGCATTCTTCATTGTGATGGCACTTGCCTTTAATAAGGCCAGTCTCTGCTGCTTCAGACTTTCTGTTTCAGCAGTCAGGATCTTGCAGCTGGCATAGAATGAATGAATGAACTGAGCAAGCTTCTGAACATAGTTACAGATCTTGTTAGGAGCTCTGGTTACGGCGGCATCAGCTACGACATCAGGGAAACTGCTGATGTGCTTGATCAGATCGATTTCCTGATTTTCAGTCAGCTGGTCATAGTGATCTAGTTTTTCCAATTCGCCGGCGTTCTTTAATACCTTGCTGCTTCTGGCATGGGCATACTGAGCATAGAAGACAGGATTTTCATTTGTCTGCTTTCTGGCAACACCTAAGTCAAAGTCCAGGTGTGTATCCAAAGCCTTGGCCAGGAAGAAATAACGGGCACTGTCAACGCCAATGTCGTCGCACAGTTCTCTGATGGTAACGGCATTACCGGTTCTCTTACTCATCTTAACTTCAACACCATTTTCAACCAGACGTACCATCTGAATGATGTCAACGCTTAAGGTTCCCTTTGGTAAGCCTAAGGCTGTTAATGCTGCCTGCATTCTTGGAATGTAACCATGGTGGTCTGCACCCCATAAGTCAACCAGCTTTTCATAGCCACGGTTAACCTTGTCTAAGTGGTTGGCAATGTCAGGAGTGAAATAGGTATATGCACCGTCTGACTTACGTAATACTCTGTCCTTGTCATCGCCATATTCCGTGGTCTTTAACCATAAGGCATCTTCTGCCTCATAGACCAAGCCCATTTCCGTCATCTTATCAATGGCCTTTTCAATCATGCCGGTATCTCTGATGGCCTGTTCACTGATCCAGGAATCAAACTGGCAGCGGTAGTAGTTCAAGTCTCTCTTAATTCTGTCGAGTTCTCTTCTCTTACCATCGTTACGGAAGAACTTATATGCTTCCTCTTCAGGAACATTTAACCACTTGTCGCCATATTCTTCCTTGATCTCCTTGGCAATTTCAATTACATCAGGTCCATGGTAACCGTCATCTGGTAAGTTAGGTGTCTTGCCAAACAGTTCACGGTATCTTTCCATTAAGGAAATGCCTAACATGTCAATCTGATGACCGGCATCGTTAATGTAGTATTCTCTTAAGCAGTTGTAGCCTGAGAACAGTAACAGACGGCATAAGCTGTCACCCCATACTGCTCCTCTGGCATGTCCTAAGTGTAATGGACCGGTAGGATTGGCTGATACATATTCAACTAAGATGTTTGTGCCCTTGCCGGCTTCGTTACGGCCATAGTCATCACCCTTTTCCAGAATCAGGTTAATGACATCAGCTAAAGCATCCTTCTTTATGTCAAAGTTAATGAAACCAGGTCCGGCTACTTCAATGCCTTCAATCTCAGGCATCTTCTTCAACATTTCATCCTTGATTTCCTGACCGATTTCACGAGGGTTACGTCGTAACATCTTGGTAAGTCTCATGGCAACGTTGGTTGCGTAATTACCCTTACTGCTGTCCTTTGGTACTTCAACCATGACAAAACCTTCCTCAGGTTCAATCTGATACAGCTCTTTAACTACTTCCTTCAATGACTCTACAAGTTTGTTTTCAATAACGTTCATACAAAATCCCCTCTGTTTTAATAGTGTATCACAATAAGGCTAAAAAACCTAACAAAACCTTTTTAAGGCACAAAAATTCGATAATATAAATCAAGTCCCAAATTGAAGAAACATGGAGAATCCTACGTTTCGCATGGCAAGCCATAA
>JAFUCG010000159.1 GCA_017459795.1 Erysipelotrichaceae bacterium
GAAGTACATGTTGATTTGGATGAAAACAAACACTTAAAGGCGACACTTACATATAAACAGCCTGATGTAGATGAAAATGGTGAAAGCATTGAGAAAGAAATTGAAGCAATCGTATTCATCAATAAGAAGCTGACAGATCTAAGAATTGAAAAAGAAGTGCAGTATAAAGATTCAATAATTGCTGTAGACAAACTTAAGGAATTCGAATTTACGATTGAACTAATCGGCATTAACAAAGATGAACTTAAAGAAGAATTCAAGGCAGAAAAGTATGATGGTGATGATAACAGAATAGATGTAATCACAATAAAATCTGGAGATGCATTTACGCTGAGAAATGGAGACTACCTGATTATTAAGGATTTGCCTGAGGGAACAACTTATACAGTAACAGAAACTGAATCTGATGATTGGGAATTAAAATCATCTGAAGGTACAAACGGAGTACTTGAAGCTGGGTTGATCGGTGAAGCAAAGTTTATCAACACAAACATACCACCGGTTATTGAAGATACAAGCATAATACTGACAGCTAACAAGGAAATGTTTGGCGGAAAACTCAAGGAAACAGATAACTTCACATTTGAACTAAAGGATGAAAAGGGAGAAGTGCTGCAGAGTAAGGGTGTTGATAAGTTTGGAGATACAAGTAGTACAGTAACTTTCGATGAGATTAACTATACAGTCGATGATAGAAACAAGACATTCGTATATACGATCTCAGAAGTAAAGGGCTCAAATATCAATGTCACATATGATGAGACAGTATACAAAGTTGAAGTTAAGGTTACTTTGAATGAAAAAACAAAGAAGCTTGATACAGAAGTAGTAACTAAGATCATTAGTGGAACAGAAGAAACAGTAATTACTGAAGTACCAACATTTGTTAATAAGAAATCGGCTGACCTACTCATTAAGAAAGCCGTAGACACATACGTAGACAGTGGAGCCAATAATACCTTTGTATTTGAAGTAACAATCAAGGATAAGGAAACTGGCGAAGAAAAGTACAGTAATGTTGTTGGATTAACACTGAATTATGGTGAAATGGAAGGCGAAGTAAGACTTGAAAATCTGCCATTGGATCCTGAAACAGATGAGGTAACAGTAGAAGAAATCTACAGTGCCGGTTATGAAGGAACAGTAGAAATCGAGTACGATGAAGCCACGAGAACCTATATTGCAAAGGTAGATAATAAGACTACAGACATAACCCATGGCTCTGGAGCTGTAAACAATTACAGTAACAAGAAATATGTAAGGGTAGAAGAAGAATAGAAGGGAGGTAGTCGATATGAGAAATAAGAACATAAAGTTATTGGCTGCCTGCCTTCTGGCAGTAGCCATCATCTTCACAACAGTAAAAGGAACATTGGCATACTTCTCAGATTATGAGAATGCAGCAGGAAAGAAACCAGTACATCTGTATATCGAAACAAGAATCGATGAACCGGTTGATACAAATGACAATAAGCATGTAACGATTGCCAATACCGGTGAAACTCCTCTGATCGTCAGAGTAAGAGCATTCTACAAGGGTGATTTCGTAAAGTATACAGATGAAGAAGGTAAATGGACTCAGCTTGGCGACTGGTGGTACTACACTGAAGTATTACAGGCTGGCGAAAGCACAAGTGAACTGTTCATCGAAATTATTAAGGAAAATGCTCCTGAATTCAACTTTGACATCGTTGTAATTGAAGAGTCAGAAAGAGTTGTATATAAGGATGGAAAGATAACTCCTAAGGCCGCTGACTGGCTGTATAAGGATTATAAGGAGGCTGAATAATCATGAAAAACAATAAGACTTCATTATTATTAAGCATCGTAGCAGTATTGGCATTGATCGTTATGGTCATGTCAGGAGTACAGATCATTAACACCAGAGCAGCTTTATCACCAGCTACAGCTGTATACCGTGGTGAAATCGAGTTAGGACATCTGGATGTAACAATGTTGGAAAACCACAAGCCGGTAGACGGAACACTGTTAAATGATCTTAAGGATATCGATCCTGGTAAGGAATACAAGGAAGAAATCAGTGTAAGAAATGACAGCGACGTTGATGAATATGTCAGACTGGTTATCAGAAAATACTGGTCAGATAAAAGTGAAAAGAGAGTAACTCTTGATCCGGAACTTATCGTATTAAGTTACAGTGGTAAAGACTATAACGATAATGCCTGGGTTGAAAACAAGGCAGAAGCAACAACAGAAAGAAAAGTATATTACTTACGTAAGATCCTTCCTGGAGAAACAGAATCAGAAGACTTATTCGATACCATCATGATCAATGATGAAATCATGGATAAGTATGAAATAACAACTACCAAGGAAGGCAACTCAACAATAACAAGGCTGGTATATGAATACGATGGCTACTACATTAATCTGGAAGCAGAAGTACAGAGTATACAGCAGGCTGAGGCAGACAGTGCAGCTGCCAGTGTCTGGGGCAATACAGGTGTCAGCATTGACACAGCCTCTAAGACAGTAAAGGTTGGTGAGTAATCATGAAGAACATCACTAAGTTATTATTAGCAGTATTACTGGCGATGGGAATGTTTGTCAGTGTAAGTGCTGAAGAAAATGAAGTAATCTTTAATGGCGAAGACATTGTAGCATCAGGTTCAAGCAGTCTGCATGATGCAATGAGTGGCTTAGAACCTGGTGTTACCAGAGAATTCACCATCAAGATGACTAATATCAGTGCCTCTGAATCTCACTGGTACATTGAAAATGAAGTACTTAATTCATTGGAAGACAGTAAGGCAATTGCCAAGGATGGCGGTTATACTTATAAAATTGAATATACCGCACCTGATGGCACCTTAAAGGTACTGTTTGACAGCAGTAAAATCGGTGGCGATGAACAGGAAAGTTCAGCTACAGGCTTGAAACAGGCCACAGAATCTACAAAGGATGAATATTTCTTCATCGATACCTTGAAGAGCAAGGAATCAGGATTGTTAAAGATAACAATTGGTTTAGATGGTGAAAGTCAGCCAAACAGCTACATGGATACCAAAGCTGATTTTGAAATAAGATTCGCAGTTGAAACTGATACAGCTGTACCGACAACTGGTGATACCAACAACTTGAATATGTATACAGCATTATTCGCTGGCAGCATGGTTCTTACAGCAGCTTGCCTTGGCTATCTGATCGTATTAAGAAAGAGACAGGAGGCCAGATAATATGAAAAAAATATTATTGAGCTTACTTACATTGATTCTGCTCATCATGCCTTGCAAGGTCATGGCTGATGAGGCATACGACTATACAATAACTGTCTATACAGGTAATGAAGGTACGTTTGAAGACGGTACAACAAGCCGAAAGATAACTGTAAAGGCCGGAAGCACTGTAACAATTGAAATAAAGAATGACACGCTGGTAATCAATTCAGGAACACCTGAAAAGATCGTCCTGAATAAGACAACAGCGGCTGATGGAAGCACAGAGGATAATATCCATTACATCAAAGGTTTCAAGGAAACAGGCAGAGATAATTCAAGTTATGCGGTAAGCCGTACATTAGGCAAGGTTACGGCAGACATGGACTTTGTCATAACCTATGGTGTGCCTGGTGACATGGTAAAATACACAGTTTTATATGTTGATGAAGCAGGTAATACCTTACATGCCCCTGATGAATACTATGGCAAGGTAGGGGATGCTCCAATCGTAAGCCATCAGTATATTGAAGGATACTTACCTCATGCCTATAACGTAACCAAGACATTGGTAGAAGACGAGAGTCAGAACGTAATGACTTTCACTTATGCCGTAGTAACAACTGTTACTCCAGTAACACCTGGTGGTGCAGGCGGAGCAGGAGCAGGTACGATCGATGTAACACCGGCAACACCTGAAGGTGGCGGAGACGAAAATCCACAGCCAATACCTGGTGGTGGTGAACAGCCAACTCCTGGCGGAGACGAAAATCCACAGCCAACTCCAGGTGGCGATGATCAGCCAAGTCCAACTCCTGGCGGCGATGACCAGCAAAACCCACCACAGCCTATCGATATTGATGATCAGGATACACCATTGGCTCCTGGTAACAGGAACAGCTGGTTAATATACGCAGCTGGCGGTGTAGCAGGTGTCGGAATAATCGCATTCTTACTCACCAGAAAAAAGAACGAGGAAGAGGAAGAAGAGAATAAACAGTAAGTCAGATACAGGCGTATCTCCCCCATAAAGCACTCAGTTGAGTGCTTTTCTTTTAGTCTGCTAAGACGGTTGAACACGAAGTGGAAACAGAAAACCACCTGCTAGGCAGGTGGAGGGCCGATGCTGGTTGTAAAGAAAAGCATCCAAGC
>JAFUCG010000160.1 GCA_017459795.1 Erysipelotrichaceae bacterium
GCATACTGTTCATCTAATCCAGCCAGGTCCTTATCAAATGTATAAGCATCCTTCATGATGAATTCACGTACTCTGATGAGACCGAATCTTGGACGAGGTTCATCTCTGAACTTTGTCTGCATCTGATAGAGTGAGAATGGCAGATCCTTATATGAGTGGATCTTCATTGAAGCTGCTACGGCAAACAGTTCCTCGTGAGTTGGGCCTAAGACCATGGTTTTATTGAAACGGTCCTTTAACTGGAACATGCTGCTTCCGAAGTTTGCACGTCTGCCTGAAGATATGTAATAGTCTTCAGGTAATAAGCATGGCATCAGTAATTCCTGGCAGCCTGTCTTATCCATTTCTTCTCTGATGATGTTCTGAATATTATTCAATACCTTGTAACCCAATGGTAAATACATGTAGATTCCTGAAGAACTCTTCTTGATGTAACCGCCTCTGATCAGAAGGGCACCGCTGGTAGATTCTTCATCGTTTGGGTTTTCTCTGAGGGTATAAAAATAGCTGTTGTTTAATTTCATAAGCTTTCTCCTGTAAAAATCATATTGATTATATCATATTGTTTGAAAATGATATAATTGTTTATATAAGGTAATTTTAAATATGAGCAAGCATGTTAAGGTAGCCATTTTCTTTGCCATACTGGCAACAGTAATAATGAGTATAACCGAAAGATACCTGACTTTGGGCTATTGGTTCAAGAGCCTCGTAAAGTTAGTTGTTTTCGGTTCTTTAATTGTGCTTTATTCTAGATACTCTCATAGATCCATTAAAGATACGATTAATCTCAAGTTCAGGTTACCGAGCAGGAAACTGTTCGTAGTCATGATACTTGTATATCTGATTGTTATTGCGGCATATTTCATCTTTAAGGATCAGCTTAACTTGGAAGCACTGAAAAACAGTCTCTTCAGTAAGGAACAGTTGACTAAAGATAGTTTCTACTGGGTATTCATCTACATAATCATTGTCAATTCATTCCTTGAGGAATCTTTCTTCAGAGGCTTTTTATTCAATGCCTTTAAGAATAACAGAATGTTAGTGACCGGTTATCTTTTCGCTTCAATGATGTTTGCCATCTACCATATTGGCATAATATCTTCTTGGTTTAATCCTCTGGTATTTGTAACGGCAATGATCGGCTTGCTAGGGGCAGGGATAATGTTGCAGTACATCGAGGAAAGATATGATAACCTGCTTGCCAGTTATCTGGTTCACAGCTTCGCAAATATTGCCATAAATACGATTGGCACGTTCATGATACTGGCTTAAAACTTCAGTAATTTGTTATGTCATTTAAATGATTTTTGCTCATATTTGATCTTGGAATATTTCGTATTATTTTTGGTCAAATTACATTGACACAACCATGCATGTTTGTTAGACTTATCAAGAAAATAAATCTTTAAGACGGTCCTGTGTGACCGTTAAGATTTGAAACAGAGATTCTGCTAAGCAGGATCCTTTCGGAAGGAGACGCCTATGTTAAAGAAAGTACGTTTATTCCAGAATGATAAGTACGCATTAGACGTAGCTGATGGTTTATTGTCTCTTGTTTCTGTTTCTAATGAAGAAAGTAATATTGTTATTTTTCCCGGCTTCTGTGATGTTCATGTTCATCTCAGAGAGCCGGGTTTTTCTTATAAGGAAACAATCGCATCAGGCAGTAAGGCCTCAGCACATGGTGGCTATACTACCGTTTGTCCAATGCCTAACTTAAAGCCTGTTCCAGATAACTTTGCTAATCTGAAGCAGGAATTGGACATCATAGAAAGAGATGCCGTTATCGAAGTAATTCCATATGGTTCCTGTACAGTCAATGAAGAAGGACAGGAAATGGCAGCACTAGAAGAAATGAGTGATCATGTCTGTGCATTCTCAGATGATGGCAAGGGAATACAGCAGGAAGAAATGATGCGTCAGGTTATGCTGGAAGCTAAGAGACTGAATAAGATTGTAGCTGCTCATTGTGAAGTAAATGACCTGTTACATGGCGGTTACATTCATGATGGTGTATATGCTAAGCAGCATGGCCACAAGGGCATCTGTTCTGAAAGTGAATGGAAGGAAATAGAAAGAGATGTAAGACTGGCTTATGAGACCGGCTGCAAGTATCATGTCTGTCATATTTCCACAAAGGAAAGTGTTGAAATCATCCGTAATGCCAAGAAAATTGGTGCGGATGTAACTTGTGAAACTGCACCTCATTATCTGATCCTTGATGAAAATGACTTGCAGGAAAACGGCAAGTTCAAGATGAATCCGCCTTTAAGAAGTACAGAAGACCGCGAAGCTCTGATTGAAGGTTTGCTCGACGGAACGATCGACATGATCGCTACCGACCACGCTCCACATGCCGCCCACGAAAAAGACAAGGGACTTGAAAAGAGCGCCTTTGGCATCGTCGGCATTGAAACAGCTTTCCAGCTTTTGTACACATATCTGGTAAAGAAAGGAATCATCTCTTTGGAAAAACTTGTTGAATTACGTGTCGATAATCCTCGTAAGAGATTTATCTTTCCGTTATGTAATTCATACAGTGTCTGGGATCTTGATAAGAAGTACACAATTGATCCGGATAATTTCCTATCAGCAGGCAAGGCTACACCTTTTGAAGGCGTTGAAGTATATGGTGAATGTCTATTAACAGTTTGCAACGGCAAGGTTGCCTATCAAAAATAAAGTGGGAGAAAAGAAATGGCTAAAAGAAAAGATGTAAAGAAAGTACTGATCATTGGCAGCGGTCCGATCGTTATTGGCCAGGCTGCTGAATTCGACTATGCTGGCACACAGGCTTGTATTGCCTTAAAGGAAGAAGGGTACCAGGTTATCTTATGTAACTCTAACCCGGCTACCATCATGACTGATACTGCCATGGCAGATAAGGTCTACATGGAACCACTTACCCTCGAATACATTGCCAAGATCTTACGTTATGAAAGACCAGATGCCATCGTTCCTGGCATTGGCGGGCAAACCGGTCTGAACCTGGCTGTTCAGTTAGATAAGAAAGGTATCTTAAAGGAATGTGGTGTTGAATTATTAGGAACACCAAGAGAAAGCATTGAAAAGGCTGAAGACAGAGAACTGTTCAAGGAAATGTGCCTTGAAATCGGTGAACCTGTCATTCCTTCAGAAATTACCTATGATGTTGAACACGCCAAGGAAGCTGCCAAGCATATTGGCTATCCGGTAGTATTACGTCCGGCCTTTACCTTAGGTGGTACAGGCGGTGGCTTTGCCTATAATGAAGAAGAATTAGTTCAGATCGCTACTAACGGCTTTAAGTTATCACCGGTAAGCCAGGTTCTGGTTGAAAAGAGCGTTAAGGGCTATAAGGAAATCGAATTTGAAGTTATGCGTGATTCAACCGACAGAGCAATCACCATCTGTGGCATGGAAAACGTTGATCCGGTTGGTGTTCATACCGGTGACTCCATTGTAGTTGCTCCAATTCTTTCATTAAATGATCATGATCTGAAGATGCTGAATGATTCAGCCATTAAGATCATCAGAGCATTAAAGGTAGAAGGCGGCTGTAACGTTCAGTTTGCCTTGAATCCAGAAACAAGTGAATACTTCTTAATTGAAGTAAACCCACGTGTTTCCCGTTCATCTGCTTTGGCTTCAAAGGCATCAGGCTATCCAATTGCCAGAGTAAGCGCAAAGATCGCCTTAGGCATGACACTGGATGAAATTGAAGTAGCTGGTGGCACGGCAGATAAGGAACCTTCACTTGACTACATCGTTGCCAAGTTCCCAAGATTCCCATTTGACAAGTTCCCTGATGCACCAAACTTATTAGGTACCCAGATGAAGGCAACTGGCGAAGTAATGGGCATTGGTTCCAACCTTGAGGAATGTGTCCTGAAATCAGTACGTTCATTGGAAATCGGCGTATATCATCTGTATCTGGAAAAGTTTGATGATTACAGCGATGAAGAATTATTACATTACATTTCTGAATTCCGTTCAGATTCAATCTTTGCGGTTGCTGAAGCCTTGAGAAGAAACATCTCAATTGCCAAGCTTCATGAAGTATCAATGATCACTGAGTTATTCTTAGAATCATTTGCCAAGATCATTGCCATGGAAAGAAAACTGCAGGCTAACGTTAATGACATCGAAGTCTTAAAGGAAGCCAAGAAGATGGGCTTTGGCGATAAGATGATTGCCAAGTTATGGAATCAGGATGAACTGGAAGTATATAACCTCAGATTGAAGGAAAACATCTTCCCGATTTTCAAGATGGTAGATACCTTACATACCGGTAAGTACATCGCATATCATTATTCATCTTATATAGGAGAAAACGAATCAATCTTAAGCAATAAGAAAAAGATCATCGTATTAGGTGCCGGTCCGATCCGTATCGGTCAGGGTGTTGAATTCGACTATTCAACAGTACACGCTGTTAAGGCTATTCAGAAGGCCGGGTATGAAGCAATCATCATTAACAGTAACCCTGAAACGGTATCTACTGACTATACGACAAGTGACAAGTTATACTTTGAACCATTGACCCCAGAAGATGCCATGAACGTCATTCTGTTTGAAAAACCGGAAGGCATCATCGTTTCATTGGGCGGTCAGACTGCTGTTAACCTGGCTGAACCATTAATGAGACGCGGCGTAAAGATCATTGGTACAGATTGCGATGCCATTGAAAGAGCTGAAAACAGAGACAGCTTTGAAAGAATTCTTAATGAACTTTCAATTCCTCAGCCATCAGGCAGAGCCGTTACTGAAATTGAAGAAGGCGTAAAGGCAGCTGAAGAAATCGGTTATCCGGTACTTGTCAGACCAAGCTACGTCTTAGGTGGCAGGGCAATGCAGATCGTTGGCAATGAAGAACAGTTAAGACAGTATTTGAAGACTGCCGCTGAAATTGACCACGATAAGCCGGTATTGGTAGATAAGTATATTGAAGGCAAGGAAGTTGAAGTAGATGCCATCTGTGATGGCAGAGACGTATTTGTTGGCGGTATCATGGAATTGGTTGAAAGAACAGGTGTTCATTCAGGTGACTCAATCAGTGTCTATCCGGCTTATTCAATCTCTAATAAGGTAAAGGGCAAGATTCTGGAATATACCAGAAAGTTAGGACCTGGCATCGGCATCGTTGGACTTTACAACATTCAGTTCATCGTCGATAAGGAAGATAAGGTCTACATCATTGAAGTTAATCCACGTTCTTCCCGTACCGTACCGTTCTTGTCAAAAGCAACCGGTTTACCATTAGCTGACATTGCTACGGAAGTAATCTTAGGCAGAACCTTAAAAGAACAGGGCATCTTTGATTTATATCCAGAAGAAAAGAACAGATATTACGTTAAGGTTCCGGTATTCTCATTCAATAAGATCAAGGGCTTGGACGCATACCTTTCTCCTGAAATGAAATCAAC
>JAFUCG010000161.1 GCA_017459795.1 Erysipelotrichaceae bacterium
GACATGATTTTAAAATAACTACTTGTCATATTTCAGTCTTATGACTGACTATTCTAATTAAAACTGTTTTCTACTATTTCGGCAAAGGCCTTCTGAAAGGCTGCCTCCTCCTGTTTAACAACATCCCTATAAGTTTCTATTTCTTCATGAGTAAGAACACTGGATGAAATGAAGTGTAAATTAGAAACGGCCTTTTCCGTCTTAATGACGAACTGCTCATAAGTGGAGCCAACCATTAATATCTCCAGAATCGTCTTTCTGTCAAGTAATCCGCTGGTTAAGATTCCCATCGTATTGTAGATCGTATCATTGGCTATCGGTCCGATGATAATGTCATATTCCGCATAAATATCTTCTTTACCAGCCCTGTTTTGGAGAATGTAATCAAACCATTCCGTATCTTTTGTAAGTCTTTTTATTTTCAGGTCTTCCGTAGATAGTTCGTAGCAGTTCAGATATGTCTTTTCCCCGTTACGTTCCTTTGCCCAGCGCTTGGAAAACTCCTCATCATCAGACAGATAAAAGCCCTGACCAAAGTCAGCGTTTTTTCTCCCGTAATGAATGTCAGGAAATCTTATTTCCGAATAACCTGTATGATATAGCCGCATGGTACACTCCCTTAGAAGTATTATTATTTATTTGCCAGCCAGTCCTCTTTTGTCAACAAGTTTACGTGCCCTGTTCTTGTTTCGTTCAACAGTACTACCGGTAAGTTCTCGCTTTTCCACTGATACTTGAACCCCAGTTTTTCCTGGACACGTTTTGATTTTTCATTGCCTTCATAATAACCGCACCAGATACGGGCAAGTTTCAGATCTTCAAAGCCATGCCGTAACAGTTCCTTAGCAGCTTCAGGCATGATTCCCTGGCCCCAATATGGAACTTCCAGCCAGTAGCCTAATTCAGCTTCATCATCTTTTTCCGCCAGATCAGAATGGAACTTAAGGCTGATGCAGCCAATTGGCAATCCTGTTTCCTTTAAGACAATCGCATAGGTCTCAGGCACCATCAAAGCATTAACAATGACCTGACGGCTGTTTTCTACGCTTTCGTGAACAGGCCATCCTGCCATTGGACCAACCCGTGGGTCCTTGGCATATTTATAGCATTCTTCTGCATCTGTTTCCTGCCAGGGACGTAAGATAAGCCTTTCAGTTTCCAATATGCTCCTTTGCGATAATAACTTAGCCAGTCTGTCTTTCAATAATGGAATCCCTTTCTCAAGCCACCACCGGTTATCAACACCGCCTGAGCTCATGCCACCATGAGCAAACTGCTTTATTACTGCGAAGTCCATGTAAACATCACTCAGAGGCTTACCGGATAGTGAAAGGTATTCCTTTTTAATCCACTCTTCCAGTTCTTCAGAAGAAATGATTTTCATACCCTCAGCCTGTTCTTTTAAGTAATCCCAGAAATACAGGTCTCCTCTGAAACCCCATCTTTCCGGCTTTTCTTCAAATATTTTTGAAACTTTCATATTTTTACCCTCCCTGCTTTCTGTTAATTCAGCATTTCAAGAAGTTCTTTTACATATAACTCAGGATGATTAATTGAATACTCCCCATGATACAATCCATCTTTTATCTCAAGTTGACTTCCATGTATCGTATCATGCAATAGTTCTGCAGAGCGCAACATATTCCTTTGTTCCTTACTACCAACAATTATCCTTACGGAAGCTTTAACATCCTGTAGGCCTGGTTTTATTTCATATTCCGTACTGGCCTTCAGAAAGCTGATCATGTTTTCTTTGGTTATTTTTGACGTGTCTTCATAGTATTTATCAAAAAGCTCATCACGAATGCGCAGATAACTAAATTGCATTTTCGCAAACCATTTCTTCTGAACTAAACCATAGCTGGATGAAAATGTCGGGCCGATCAGCGCACTTGTCAATTTAGAAGAGATTACTGACGCACTTTCAATGATGGCATACCTGCATATGTCTCCCCTTTGTCTGAGCATTTCCACTAACACCTGTCCACCTAATGATAGCCCACCGATAAGCAATACTGAGCCACCATATTCCTTATCAATGAAGGAAATGATGCGCCTTGCGTTTTCTTCGATGTTTACGAAATCATTGTCACTGTCTGCGTGACCGTCAAGAACAGGCAATACCACATGGTAGCTATCACTTAACAGTTCAGCTTCTGTCTGGTAATTCCACCATGAAAGACCGCCACCATGCAGTAACACTATGATGTTTTCATTATGTTTGCCATATTCAATTATTTTCATGTTCGCTCCCGTATTACAAAAGTCTGTATGTTTATTGTTTCAAAACATTTTTGAAATGTTCATTGAACTTACGAATTGCCTGTTTACTTACTTCATCATCCGGCTTAAGCATGTCAAAGGCATGATAATCAGATGGATATACATCTACTTGAGCTTCTATACCGGCTTCTTTAAGCGCTGTGACATAATCCAAAGTCTCCTGATAAAATGGCTCACCATTACCCACAAAGCTGTAACAAGGCGGTAATCCTGCATAGTTGGTCTGCTGGGCTGGGGCCGCATATGGTGAAACATTATTCTTTGCGTCTTTTCTTAAATACAGGCGCCAGCCAAAATGATTTCGGCGCGTATTCCAGATCTTACCATGATTATCCTTTGAACTTGCCGTATCGAGGTTGCTGATCATTGGATATAAAGGAATCTGATAATCAACATGAATGCCGCGGTCTCTTGCCATCATGCATACCGCAATTGCCAGACCGCCGCCTGCACTTTCACCTCCAACCATGATCTTTCCAGCGTTGAACTCATCACGGTGCTTAGCAACATAATCAAGTACGGCATAACAGTCATTAACCGCTGCCGGATAAGGTTTGACCCAGGCAAGCGTGTAGTCTGGAGAAAGCACGGTTACACCATGATTCTTTACCAGATCCATGGCTCTGCTCATGTATACCATTTCCTTCATGCCGGTTATATACCCACCACCATGGATCCACAGAACCACTACAGGAATTTCCTTTATTTTTGCCGGTTTCAAAACGAGTGTCGGTATCCCACCAACACTCAGTTTCTGTACTTTTACATTATCATCTGGTCTTAGTTGTATTTTCATAGTTTCTCCATGAGTTGTGGATCATCAGGTCGTTATCTGTTACATTTTTAATTATATGCTATTTGGTTTTTGTGAGCAGTGCTATGCACTCAACATGTTGAGTAAAGGCGAAAAGATCTACAGGCTGAATTACATCAACCTTATAGCCGTTATTACATAAATACTTTAAGTTATCCTTCTGGGTTACCGGGTTACATGAAATGTATACGATTCTTCTTGGATCCATTCTGACCAGAGACTTTAAAAACTTGTCATCAGCTCCTGCTCTTGGCGGGTCCATTAAGGCAACATCAACTCTTCTTTTTTCACTGGCTATCTTCTGCATGAACTTACCGGCATCATCGCAATAGAATGAAACATTACTTATCTCATTCATTTTGGCATTCTTTACGGCATCTCTGATGGCCGACTTGTTTATTTCAACACTGATTACTTCCTTAGCCCTTTCTGACATGATTATGCCGATCGTACCAATGCCGCAATAGGCATCAAGAACGGTTTCCTTACCCGTTAAGCCCAAGCAGTCAATGGCATACTTATACATTTTCTCTGTCTGAGCATGGTTTACCTGATAGAAGGATTGCGGTGATAGTCTGAATGAATAACCGCATAATTCATCTACGATGTAGCCCTTACCATAGAGCACAATGTCTCTGTCACCCAATACCATGCTGGTATGACGGTTATTTATATTCTGAACAACTGTTGTTATGTTCGGATGTCTTTTCAGTAATTCCTTAACAAAGTCATTCTTTCTTGGAAAGTTAAAGTTGCCGGTTACCAGGACAACCATTGTCTCTTCATGATCGGCTGAGCATCTGACTAATACATGCCTCATTAAACCCTGCATGCTGTTTTCATCAAAGACAGACAGTCTGAAAGAGATCAGAAGTTTTCTGATCGTATTGAATATCTTATTAGCTTCCCTGTCAGCTATCTGACAGTCACTTACCGGCACAATGGTGTGAGTGCTTGTTACATAGTTGCCGGCCAGAATACGGCCCTTATAGTCCTTGCCAAAGCTTATCTGGACCTTATTACGATAATAATAAGGATCATCACAGCCAATGATCTCATTGACCTTACAGAATTTGCCTAACAGCTTTCTGACTTTTTCTTCCTTCAGCTTAAGCTGCTCCTCATACGGCATTCCCTGATACTGGCAGCCGCCACATACATCACATACGCTGCACTTCTTTAACATTTCGTATTTCATAGCCTTATTATATACAACTGAACTGATTCCTTCCATAAGAAAAGGCATCAGCTGATGCCCATTGATTAGGATTAGAACTTAAACAGATTCAATCCTGTAACTTCATCCTTGAAGCGGTCAACACAACCGTCAATCAGATAAATGAACATTTCACAGGTAGCGCTGACTGTTGCACTGTTAAGGTGTCCGCCAACGACACTTCCCTTGTCATCACCGGCACTCATGTGCAAGTGAGAATAGAATTCCCCGTTCATCGTATTGATTGAACCTATTAAGGAAACAATTTCATAGGCGCCTTTGAACTCGTTTGAATAGTACTTCTGTTCATCAACATTATAGACACCGATGACAAAGTGATCAGTAGCACCAAGGGCATTGATGTTAGCCAGCTTGATGTCTTCCTTTAAGGCTATTTCCTTAATCTTGGTTAAGATTTCCTCGCCGCGGTCAATTCTGGCAATAATTACGTTTTCAAATCTTCTGTATTCCATTTTTAATTCTCCTGGTATATTCTAATTGACTCATCAAGCTGATGGTCAAGAAGGATATACCTTTCCTTTCTATCGATCTTTATAACCGTGATCGATTACGGGTTTTTAAATCCTGTAAAATAGAAATGTGTGAATGTGGATTTGTGTTTCTCCCTGTGGCATTTGACTACTCCTTTGAGGATCTTACCACTGCTTATCCTGAAATAATGATCAGTTAGATGAGTCTTTGAATTCGTATCCCTTGACCAGGTTTTGTTGGCTAAGTATTGTGGTTCAGACATTCACCAGCACATTAATGAAAGGAGTTTATTCATCATGATTCTTGTAGGAATCGATATCGGGAAAAATTCCCATTTCTTCACTGTTATCGATAAAGACACCGGTGAAGTATTTTCTAAGCCCTCAAAGATCACCAATGATCACGATGGCTTCAATGACCTTCTTTCCTGTCTGCAGCCTTATCCTAAAAAGGATGTTCTCATTGGCATGGAAGATACCGGTCACTATCACTTTCCTCTACTGAAATTTCTTCTGGATAAGAAGTACTCAGTAGCCCTGATCAATCCAGTTATTACTGATTTGACCAGAAAGGCCAATGGTGAAATATCTAAAACTGATAAACTGGATACTGTTACCATTTGCGATGTCCTGGCTTCTAACAAGAAAGATAAGAAGCCATTCAGAATCTGTAAGGTTGACCGTTTCGATACTTACGAACAACGTTCTTTGACTAGGCATCATCACAATCTCAAAGAAGAGCTCAATATTTATACCAATCGCCTTCAGAAGTGCATAGATGTCGTTTTCCCTGAATACAACAGTCTTTTCAGTTCAAAATACGGCATTGTTTATATGAATATCCTGAGGTTATATGCCAGCGCAGATAATATCGCCAATACAGATATCCGCACCCTGAGAAAATCTTTTGAGTTTGAAGGCAGAGGTAAGCGCATTTCTCTTACTGCTGAAAAACTTAAGGAAGCGGCCAGAAATTCCGTCGGAATCTCTTCTGCTTCTGAAGTCATTCAGATCCGACATCTTATTGGTCAGATTGAACTGATCAATGAACAGCTTGATGAGATCGACAAAAAAATAGAAGAGTTCTCTCGCCAGATCAACTCTCCTATTCTTTCCATACCAGGAATTTCACACTTCTCTGGTACTTCTATTTTATCCGAACTAGGAGAGATCAACAACTTTTCAAATCACAAACAGATCATAAAATATGCCGGTGTAGCGCCACTTACCCATGAATCTTCTCAGTATAAGGCTCTACACACCAAGATAACTAAAAAGGGCTCCAAGTATCTCCGTAAGACTCTTTATCAGGTCATTCTGTCTGTCATTAAAAATAATAAAGTGTTTAGAGATTATTATGATCTAAAGATTTCTCAAGGTAAATCCTGTCGCTGTGCACAGGGGCACTGTGTCAGAAAACTGCTCCGTGTCATTTTCCATATTTTAAAGACCGGACAGCAGTTTGAGCCTGTACTGTTACATTAAGTAGTCATCACCATTGGTTATAGTTGTAAAAATCTGCGTTAACAGTTGTTTTTATTGCGGTTTTTTACAAACCCATATTCATCATTTCAAAGAACTTATTCATTTATTCAGCTAACTTTCCTTTTCTTGGCAAAAAGTCTTGATTTTTATATAGTTAGCTCAATATACTTAAATAATAACTCTTCTTCATTATTATGTACCAACAGATCCTTTTGCTTAATGGCTATCATTTCCTTTAGTTTAAGATAATGAACATACCTTACAGCTTCTACTTCATGATCTTCAAATACATAATCACTAATTTCATAGTTACATCTTAACAGATACACATAACCGAATTCCTTATTCTGATTACCACAATAACTGACAACGGTCACAAACTCAAAGTCACTTTCTTTAGCTCTTACGCCTAACTCTTCATGTAACTCCCTGACTGCGGCCTGTAACTCGGTTTCCCCGCTTTGGACATGTCCGGCTGCGGATATGTCCCAGAAGCCTGGGAAATTACTTTTATCATGACTTCTTAACTGCAGTAACAGTTCATCCTTTTCATTTAATAACCAGATGTGAACGGTATGATGGTAATCACCATCTTCATGTACTGCGTCCTTTTCCTTTTTAAAGCCTAACGGGGTGTTGTTACTGTCATAGACATTCAGATATTCCATGTTAATCCTTTACTATTTCTCCCGGCCAGGTATTGATGCCGCCAAACTCATAGATTTTTGAATAGCCTAACTCTAACAATTTCTGAGCAGCCTGCTTACTGCGGTTTCCACTGCGGCAATATACCAGTATGGTCTGATTAAGGTCAGGCAACTGGGAAGGCTGTTGGTTGGTAATGGATTCTACAGGTATGCAGATAGCATCAGGGATGTGCCCTTCAAGATATTCTTCCATGGTTCTGACATCAACGATGACATAGTCACTTTCATTCTCCATCATTTTCATGGCTTCTTCCTGACTTATCTGATGATACTGTCTTTCCATGTCAGGACCATCAACCATGTTTTCCGGTTCTTCCTTACATCCTGTAAGTATCATGCAGCCTAATAATATGGCTATGATTATTCTTTTCATTTTCTTGTGACCCTCTTTTTCTTCTGAACATAAGTAACCACAAATCCGGCAATTATGAAGCCTACGTTTACTACCGTCCAGATAATCCACATGTTACTGGTTGCACCGCCTCCTGCATCAGTGCCGTTCTTCTGGAACAACAGGCTGATGAAAAAGCCCATGACATACCCGTTGGCAGCCATCAAACTGATGAGATCATTATTCATCTGCATGGTTGATACAATGGTAAACACACATACTGCCGCCAGAACGATTGGCCACTGCTTCATGTTATGCAGATGACGTAACGGGCCTGTAAAGGCAAGGCATACGACTATTAAGAACACGATGGACATTAATGGTGTTATTTTCTTTTTCATATAACTGTTTCCTCAATTAACTATACGTTAATTATACTAGATTAATGACGAAACTTGAAACACACTCTTCCTGTTTTAAATAATATATACTTTCTATATACATAGTGTTATTATTTAATTAATAAACATATACTTACAACAATAATATAATAGGAGGACATCATATGTTAAAACTGGAGTGGTACCAGGCCCTTTGGGGACTTAGTGAGCCATTTGAAGAGAAGTTTAAGCAGATTAAGGAAGAGGGATATACCGGCGTTGAGGGAAACCTCGAAGACATAAAAGACCTCGATGAATTACGTAGATTACTAAAGAAGTATGATCTGAAATTTGCCCCATTAGCCAAGACCTATGGCCCTGACCATTTTGAATCATTCAAGCGTAATTGTGAACTGGCCATGAGTTTCAATTCAACCTACATGAACTCACATACGGGAAGAGATACCATGTCCTTTGAAGAACAGGATGAACTGTTCGCAAAGATCCTGGAATATGAAAAGACATTACCAATGCCTGTCTATCATGAAACCCACCGTTCCAGACCGACATTTGCTCCTTTTACAACTTTACGTCTGGTTGAAAAGTTCCCTGAAATAAGACTTACAGCCGATTTCAGTCACTGGTGCAATGTCTGTGAATCACTATTAGAAGACCAACAGGAAACAATGGCAAAGATCATACCTCATGTAGGTCATGTTCATGCCAGAGTCGGTTATGATGAAGGACCGCAGGCACCAGATCCAGCCGCCCCAGAATACCTTGCAGCAGTATTGGCCCATGAAGCATGGTGGAAGGAAATAGCCAAGTTACATAAAGGCGGCACATTAACAGTTGTACCGGAATACGGTCCTCCTGGATATCTGCATACCCTTCCATATACAAACCAGCCGGTATCCGACATGCTGGAAGTACGCAGATGGGCCAAGGCCAGATTTGAGGAAATGGTAAAAGCTATCTAAGATTAACTTTCATTAGAACAGAAAAAGGGACTCATGTCCAATGTCATTAAGTTAAGAAAAGAGAAACCCACAGGAAAACAGGAAATCTGTGGATTTTTTCATTAAGGAAAGAAACAAGCATGATGAAAAGAATCAGAAGATACTGATTTTTAAGGATTAATGAATTATACTTAAATCAGGAAAAACGATAATTAAAACAGACAACAGACCGAAACTTAAC
>JAFUCG010000162.1 GCA_017459795.1 Erysipelotrichaceae bacterium
CTTAGTATCAAGTTTCATTATCACATCACTCTTATCAGCTATGCCCAAGTCATGTGTGACCATTATTATGCACTTGTTTCTCTCATGAGCTAACTTCATGAATAACTCTATTATCCCCTCACTTGTCTCATGATCCAGATTTCCCGTAGGCTCATCAGCCATGATGATGTCCACATTAGTGCTCAACGCTCTCGCTATCGCTGTCCTCTGCTGCTCTCCCCCTGAAAGCCTGTTTACTCTTCTGTCTGCCGTCTCCTTATCTATTCCTAATTCCTCTAACAGCTTATAAGCTGCTTCCTTCTTGTTTCCTTCTATCTTATTCTCCGTTATTCCCATCGCTACCAGTACATTCTCTACTGCCGTCATGTACTGGATGAGGTTATAGTTCTGAAAGACTATGCCGATGCAGTTTCTTCTGTATCTTTCATAACCTATCTCCTTGATGTCCTTGCCTTCATAAAGGATGATTCCTTCCTTAGGAGAATCAAGAGCGCTTATTAAAGAGAGGAAAGTAGTTTTACCGCTTCCTGATTCTCCTAAGATGGCATAGAACTTACCTTTTTCAAATTCGGCATCAAGGTTATCCAATATTACTCTTTTGTTTCTTCCATCCTGATAATAATATGTTATGTGCCTTACTTTTAAGATGCTCATTACTATTCACCTCCCAGCAGAACTTTTTTAGGTTTTAATTGAACAATTAATACCATTGGCAATAACAGTGAAACCAGTAAGGCCGTGATTTCAATTATGAATATCTCTGCAACATTTTTTACTGATACCGTAATATTAAACATGTCTATTACATCCTGCTGATTCATGTCGCTGTATTTCACAATGTCTGAGCCATTATCATCGGTCGTATATGTCGTACTTTCTTTTACTAAAGTGTCCTGTATCAGCTTATTACTGACAGGTTTTGAGACTACATACGATGCTGCCATTGCCCCCGCAAACGCAAACAGACTGATCAATATAAATTCCAATACTGTTCTGTATATGATTTCACTTCTTTTCAAGCCTAAACTCATTAAGATTCCTATTTCCACTGTTTTCTTTTTAAGTATCATGAATACCGTTAGTGCCATGATAACTGAAAACGATATTATTGAAACTATAACTACTCCTTTTGAAAACGCTGACAAAGCCTTTATTACCCAGCCAACCGTATCATATATTTCAGTTGATCTGATAACACGCAGATAGTCCTCTTTCGGTAAGCCATCAGGGCCAATATTGTTTATCCCGTGATTCAGATCCCACAAGCTGTTACTTATATCCAGTCCGAAGGAAGTGATGTCTTTCAGGTCATTTAGTTCGAATTCAATGTCAGTAATGGCCAGCGAAGTGTGGTTATAGGCTTCCTCTCCAATGTAGCTTTTTCCATAATTATCATATTGGATATCATTTATTCTCTGACACTCTTCTACAACTGTTTTTGGTACATATACTTTCAATTGGGCTTTTAATCCTTTAGTTGTTGAAGCATTATTTGAATGAAAAACGCCAATCACTTTCAAGCTTATGTCATCCTTAGCAAATACATTACTTTCATTAACAATGTTATAAGTGGCTCTGTCCTTAATACCTAAGACAGATAATGTTATCGTATCTCCTACTTTAACACTGCCATCATTGTATTCTTCATTAATTATGCACACATATGCCCCTTGAACTATCTCTTCATCAGTAAAAGTTCTTCCTTCGAGCATGTTAATGTCATATTCTCTCAAATCCTTAAACACCGGACGGTCAACGCCAAACAGGAAATGATACCTGTAATGTTCATCATCTGAAACGTGCTGCTTATCATCTTTACTGATGCTGTAAACATATTTATAAATGCTGAAAGAACTGCTTTTTACTCTTGGATCTTCTGCATACTTGGAAAGATTGCCGTAGTAATAATCAAATGTTTCCTGATGACTTCTCTGTTCCTTAGACCAGTTAATATGATCTGTTACATCATCTTCCAGTTTATAAGTAACATATACCTTTGCGCCAGCCTTGCTCATGAACTGGTCTCTGACATTCTCTGAGGTTTTCTGAATGATAAAGCTGCAGCAGATTATCATTCCCAGGAAAAACATTATGGAAAAGACAACGACACTTCTGGTGCAGTTATTGATAATGCTCTTTATTACATATTCCAGTCTTTTCATTATTATTTACCTACTGTTCATATAACAGTATCTCTTTTGGATTAGCCTTCCTGATAACGTTAATGCCAGCTAAAG